>JAIRNU010000091.1 GCA_031257945.1 Holosporales bacterium | reverse complement strand
ATATGTGCTTGAACACAAAATCGTATTTTGGACTCAGTAGAGCGACCATTATACTCGGATAAAGAAAAGCAACCCTACTATGAATATACGCCATCGGGGGCCAAATGTACATTTCTTTTTACCCTATCGTATCAGGAGACCATGCGAAGCGATAACAAGAATGGCGCTGTTATTGTTGCGTTATCGCGTAGTCTACTTGTTATTGTATAACCAAGTACAAGCCAAGTATAGGGCCGCTCGCTTAACGGTTTTTTAATTATTTGGTGTTAAGCTAGTATATATTGGCCTAATACAAGTGCGTTTATGCAATATGTTAGCGCGTTGCGCGCAATGGCGGCAGCTTTGATACTGGCTGCTTGTTCCTCCGGCTATATAGTCGCGGCCGATTCAGCGACTGGAACTAACTCGTCAAGCATTAATAATTTTTTACTTTTTTTGAATGAGAATACTCCAGAAATTTCTGCGCTTTGGAATAAGTGGAATCGTAAACAAACGGGACAAGATAACAAATTATTAGTAGAAAAAAAACAACCAAGGCGGCGTCACTCTGCGCAAAAACAGGACAGCTCAAGCGACTCTAGTCCGCAGAAGACAAATGCGCCAAATAGCGGCGAAAAGACTGCTGTACCCCCCTCGCAACAGTCCGGTAAATCCGATAAACAAGAACAAAGGAAAACATCCACACGGCGCCACTCTGCACCAAAACAGAACAACACAAGCAGCTCTGGTCAGCCAGTTGTCGCAGTCGCTCCAGCCACGCAAAACGGATACTACGGGAGCTACTCAGCAGTCGCCCCAGCCCCGCAAAACGGGTACTACGGGAGCTACTCAGCAGTCGCTCCAGCCCCGCAAAACGGATACTACGGGGGCTACTCAGCAGTCGCTCCAGCGCCGCAACCTAGTTGCTATAGGACAAACGTGCCAAGCTACACAGCAGCTGTCACCCAAGGGAGTATCAGCTCGAGCAGCGGCAGTGTAAGTGTCCCCGACGGGTATCAAGTCATCCCAGGATCCTCATTCGATTTACAGCTGTCTTTTGGACCAGTAGCTGTTTCCAGATTGCGTAAAACAGATGACTATTCCGATTTTTTCTCCGTTGTTTTCCCAGTAGCAGCAATAACAGGCAGTGGAACAGCCGACGAACTTTTTGACCGTTACGATCACGTTTGGAAAGAATACTTCGATGACCCGATATATTCCGAAAATGAGGGGATACTATTTGCCAGCGATATGTTCGCGCAGGGAACTCATGTGAGAATTTTGTTCCCTATGCCGCCGGTTTCTTCTTGTTATCCCGTCATACTCCAGTTTTCCGAAGCTTTGGATTTTTGTAAAAAAGAACCCCTATCACGGTCTACCCACGACTATGCTCTAAAATTCATTGCAGATCCTAACGCAAGGGTAGGCCTTTGCAAGCAATTATGCGATTGCTACTTAATGGAGGCCAATGACGGCGTTCCATACCTACACAACCCCCGCAATACACTTATTTTCATGAGTGAAGCACAAGAGCCAAACAGTAACGGCCGCATTTACGCAATTGCATATGTGCGGAGAGTCCCATGTTTGGATATTTTTTCTAAATTGGCCGAAGATGCGGGTATTAAGCCGGCAAGCGACTCCCCGTATGATGCATTCCTTCCTGTTGAGGTGCTAAAGTCAAAAGCGTTGGCGATTAAGGATGATAGTCATCTTTCGCAGGACAAAACCCATGTTTTCCCGCTTGCACTGTCTATTTTCGAGCTGCTTTCTTGCGAAAGCGTTTTTGGCTGGAACAAAGACATTACTGCCTGCTATAGCGCACTACTTAGGGGGGATGTTTTCCGAACTGTAGAATGGAAGTGCCCCGAGCTAGCTCCATTTTTGAGAGAGGAGCCAGCAGAACGGCCAGGGCTTAGAGAACTTGCAGACTTTTTGGCCAGGACACACCCGTGCGAGCAAAAGCTCTCTTGATTTTTTTATAAAACCAGTGTTTTATTCTACAGGGTCGTCGCTTTTTGTTCAGATGGTATGTTGGTCACCGTAGAGGATAGTAATTTTTCAAAGGAAGTATTGGAGTATGAAGGTGTTGTTTTTGTTGATTTCTACGCGGATTGGTGCGGTCCTTGCCGTATGTTGTTACCGATAATAAATGAGGTCTCTGAAGAGATGCCAGGCGTAAAATTCACCATGATCAATGTCGATGAAAGTCCGGATGTCGCACGTGTTTTTGAAGTACGCAATTTACCAACGCTTCTGGTCTTTAATGCAGGAGAGATGGTTAACCGCCACGTTGGCTCATTAACAAAGATAGAAATTAAGCATTTTGTTACCGTTTAAGCTCAATTACGACAGCTAGTAGAAGTGTACTAAATTTTCAAGATATTGTGGTACAATCGCCCGGGCCGTGTTCGAAAATAAGAGCCATGTCAGTAAGTTTTGTAAAAGTCCGCATGATTGCCTTTTTATTGGCAGTCTTCCTTGCGGTAGCTGCAGGATTCCAAACAATCGTACCTATTTTCCTGTACAATACGCTGCTTAATTCGTTTATAGTGTTTTGTTTTTTGTGCGGTGTTTTTCTCCCGTTTTGGCAAGTTAGGTGTTTGGACGGGGATTGGCGATTGTTGATCAGCTATATTTCTGGCGAGAATATAACGGCTGTTCCATCCAATAGCGTAATGTATAAGTTCTTCGCGCATTCTGCTACCGAAATCCGTAAGTGTTTCAGTTTTGACGAGTTTCAGGTGATCCTGTCTAGTGTGGACGCGCGATTGCACGCAAGGCATTCTGTTACCAAGTATTTGATTGGGATATTGGTGCTTCTTGGGTTGCTCGGAACTTTTTTGGGCTTAACGCAGACGGTTGGGTCAATCTCCAGCACTATGAATAACTTGTATGCTGATAACGGCTTAACCGCAGATTCTTTTAGCCGGCTTATTGATGGGATTCGTACCCCGCTATCTGGTATGGGGACCGCCTTTAGTTCCTCGATTTTAGGGCTTGTTTGCTCGCTTATCCTTGGATTTTTGGATTTACAACAAGGCAAGGCGGAGAAGATTTTTTATAACCTTCTCGAAGATGAACTTTTCCTGCGGAGCAAGCGGCATGCAACGCTACAAACTGCTAGCGGCCCGGCATACGTTCTTGCCCTGCTAGAGCAAACAGTTGAGGTAATGAATGCTACAAATGAAATGGTCCAGCAGGCAGAAAAAAATCGGGATAATGTAGTAAGCCTGCTAGAACTTTTAGCAGAAAAGCTACACAACCACGTTATTGCGGAAAAAAGGGACAGCGAGTTGTTCCAAGAGGCCATTACGCGGCTAGACAAAACTATTAGCCAAATGAATCAGGGGGTGTGTGAGTCGCTGCAAAATATAGCGGACAGCGTACCTATTAATAAAATTGTTGAGGAGATGGCGGAGGGCCGGAAAGTTGCAGTCCAAGACATCAGGAATGAGATCAGGATGGTGGTCAAAACACTGTCTATGCTGGCTGAACCTGAGGAAAGCATGTCTGCGTAGGTACAGTTTTTTGCAACTGTCCGTTCTTATCGCATTAGGGCCATGTGGGAACCCCGTACGAATTCGGGATTGCGCGTCATTGTTGGCATCTTGCAATTTGGAAGGGCGATTGACTTGGTGCCAAAGAACTTGCTATAATTAAGCAGTTAGGGGGGGGGGGACGACCGTTTTGCCGTGCTGCACGATTACCTAAGAAACTCTTCCGGATTATGCGTTTTTTTACTAGGAGAGGTGTTTATGATGAAAAATGTATGGAAGATTACGGTACTATCGGCGAATTTCGTTTTTTGTACTGTTTGTATTTGTTCAGAAGAAGAGGTGCAAGACCAGGGAAGGGCGCCAAATGTTGTTGCTCGTAACAACGTGGCGAATGAGACTACAGTTCGTCAGTTGATGCGCCAGATTTCAGGCAATTCCTACGAAGTATTTGTTCCGTGGTATGTAACATGCATAATAACAAACGACCTTCAGGTGCTCCTCCAGCGCCGAATTATTAGGGTTGTTTTTGAAGAAGGAAGTCGTTTGAAACGAATCGAGGCAACTGCTTTCCGCGGCGTCCAGTTCCCAACCCTTGATTTGCCGGCTAGTATTGAGCAAATTGGACGCGACGCCTTTAGCGGCAATGCGAAGTTGTCCGAGGTCCGTTTTGGCAGTGACAGTGAGTTACAGGAGATAGGAGATGAGGCGTTTGCAGGCTGTTCATCTCTTAGAACTTTCTGCAGCCGGCAATGTCGAAATTTAACGAAAATTGGAAGTGGCGCGTTTGCTAAATGCACGGCTTTACAGGCGCTTTATATCCCTAATTCAGTGCAGAAAATTGGAGAGGGAGCTTTTTGGGGGACAAAAATCGCTATAAGTTTAAGTGAAGATATTATCCCGTACCAAAGTGGCGATGGGGAGTGGCCATTTTGCGTGTTCCCATTTGTTACTAAGCTTTTTGCGACGCCTGATTCTACGGGCGAAATAGCGAAAAATAGTAGCGACAATATAGTATACATTCGCCGGCGTGATGGTTCTATTGTGAATGTGAAGTTAATTAATCCTGCAATCCAAGAATGGCAATATTCCGACGGACAAGGCAGTGTTGTGTTGAAACCACCTGCGATTAGTTTTACAGAGCATAACGGAGAACGAGTCGTTGAATACAATGGGTTTTGTGGGAAGCAAACTATTGAGGCGCCAGAGAATCCCGGAGATGGTATAACAGTTTTTGCGAATTGTCCGGTTCTCGAGCGTTGTGTCCTACAAAAAAGCTACGGGAAATCTCGCAAAGCAATCACACACTTAATAATTGGGCCGGGGGTTGTTGAAGTTCAGTCATACGCACTTGCAGATTGCAAAAGCAAACGTATTACCTTTGAGTCTGACGATGTTGTTGGCGAGGATAAAAGTAATGGCGCTATAGCGGAATTCCTATCTCGTACGTTTGGGACGTGTATGGAACCTCTCCAACACGACTGCACAGTAGAATTTAAAAACGGCGATACAACCAGAGTCTTCGTATATATGGGTGGGAACTACTGGGCACCACCTCGTGTCAAAAAACAGAAATTACAGTAGCAACGAGACGGCAAGCGGATTGGGGGCCGTAACCATGGGGCAGCAGTGACACTAGATTTCCGGCGCCTCGCCCCCGGCGTTAAAAATATTGGCCTCCGTGACCTTGGCCAAAATCTTATCCAACGCATTGTAATCCTCAAAAAACATTTGCAGGATCGCCCCTTTTTGTTTCGGGATTATTTGTACTTTTGTGTGAAAAAATTCGCTTAGCTTTGTTTCCAGAAACAGCAGGTCATCATTTTCTTTATTCTCTTTAAAAAGTTGTTTCTTTTCAAGGCGGGCCAGTTTTTCTGTTTCGCGCACATTAATCTTTCCGGCGACGATCTTTTGGGCAAAGGCCTCTGGGTCGTCGCTTTCCACGATAGCGCGCGCATGCCCCACAGAAATTTGGTTCGTTTGAATCAGCTCCTGAACACTTTGCGGCAATTTCAGCAACCGCAGGGCATTGGCTACGTAGCTCCTGCTTTTGCTAATCATAACGGCGACTTCTTCCTGCGTCCTACTATATACATCGATGAAGCGCTTAATAGTTGCTGCCTCTTCGATCGCGGTCAGCCCCTCCCTTTGCAAATTTTCGATTAAGCTTAGTTGCAACGCCGTTTGTTCGCCACATTCCAAGACGATTGCCGGGATAGTCCGCCTTTGCAAAAAGGCGGAGGCTCGCCAGCGGCGCTCTCCGGCGATAATTTGGTATATCTGCCCTTCGCTAGCGTTTTCCTGATTTTCGATTTTTCGAACAAGAATTGGTTGAAGGACGCCCTCATTCTTGATCGATTGAATCAACTCGCTCATCTTTTCTTCATCAAAAAATTTACGCGGCTGTTTTGGGTCCGTCGTGATACTCTTTATCTCGATCTCGACAGCGACTATATCTTGGCTTGTTGGGTCTTGCGGCAGATCATCAAATATAGCCGACAACCCGCGCCCCAATATCTTCTTCTCACTCATTTATACACCTCACAATGTACTACAATAACCACAATACACCTCATAACGACGACTCCTTTTCTCTTTTCAAAAATTCCAATGCAAGCTCCATATAGGCAACAGACCCAGGACACTTCAAATCATAAAACATAATCGGTTTCCCGTGTGATGGCGCTTCAGCAATTTTCACATTCCTTGGGATTACTGTGTTAAAAACCTTATCCTTAATATTTGCGCGAACGTCGTCCTCTATTTGCCGCGATAAAGAACTTCTTTTGTCGTGCATTGTTAGTACAATCCCTTCCAGGACAAGCCGACTATTATACCTCTTTTTAACACGTGAAATATTGTCAAGCAATGTTACCAACCCTTCTAACGCGTAATATTCGCATTGCAACGGGACTAACACGGCATCCGCTGCCACCAACGCATTTAAAGAAAGGAACCCAAAAGATGGCGGACAATCGATCACCGTATAATCAAATAACAAAACGTTCTCTGCGATTGCTCTTTTTAATATGCTTTCTCGTCCGGGGGTCGAAGCGAACTCCATGTCTGCGGCGGCGAGATCTGCACTTGACGGAATAATAAAAAAATTGGGGATAAACGTCTCGTATACTACACTTTCAAAGGCACTCCGACCAACCAACAGAGAATACACCTCATCCTTTTTGTTTTTTATTGATACTCCGACCGACGCATTCCTTTGCGGGTCGAAGTCTATCAGCAGTGCACGGTGCCCCATTGCAGCAAGGGACGCCGCCAAATTGACAGAAGTCGTAGTTTTCCCGACGCCACCCTTCTGATTACTTACCGCAATAATTTTCGCCACAAATGTTTCACGTGAAACACCACCTCACAATGTACGCTAAAACAAAATACAAAAAAAATCAAGAGTGCCACGCGCCGAAAGAATAGGCGGGTATGGAGGGCAGGTCCGACGCACTGCTAGATGAATCCCCACGAACCGCGCCTATTGGCGAAACTACCCGCCAGCACTAAATTTATTTAGTACCTCATCAAAAGATAAATCTTGGCGAATATTTGTCCGGCGGATTTTTAATTCGAACTGCCCGTACTCTACGGCCTTTGTTCCGATGATAATTTGATATGGAATGCCTATCAAATCGATATCCGAGAATTTGACGCCGGCGCGCTCATTACGATCGTCCAGCAAAACATCCACATTCGCGGCCAATAATTTTGAATACAGCGATTCGGCGAGGGCGGCCCCTCTAGTATCCTGCTGGTTAGTCGTAATAATAGCAATTTTAAACGGGGCAACGGCGTCGGGCCAAATGATCCCGTCTTTGTCATTATTCGCTTCAATAATAGCGGCGACTAATCTTGACACGCCTATCCCATAAGAGCCCATTTCTGGGGGGAATGGCGCCCCATCCTTCCCAATTACTGAAAAATTCATAGATTTCGAGTATTTCGTCCCGAAATAAAATATGTGCCCAACTTCAATTCCCATAGATTTGACTATACGCTCCGCAGGAACGCCGCACGTTGCCGGGTCATGCCGCTCATCTGCTGCGGTATAGATTTGCTCTAATTCCTCGAATGTTAGGGCGGCAGGGTCCACGCTATCATATGCCGCGTCATAAAAAATCTCACTTTCCCCAGTTTGTGCGACGACATGGAATTCGTGACTTAAATTCCCCCCAATAGCTCCGGTATTCGCGCGCACAGGAATAACAGTTAGCCCCATCGTTTTAAAGGTGCGCAAATAAGAAAAAAATATTTTTTTATACGAATTTTGGGCGCCCTCTTGATCAATATCAAACGAATACCCATCCTTCATGCAAAATTCTCGCCCGCGCATAACACCAAACCGCGGCCGAATTTCATCGCGAAACTTAGAGCTAATTTGGTAAAAAATGACCGGTAATTGTTTGTAGCTTTTTATAAAATAGCGGGCGATATCGGTAATAACCTCTTCATGCGTTGGTCCGTATAACATATCCCGCTCATGCCGATCCTTGAAACGCAACATCTCCTTGCCATAGCAATCGTAGCGGCCACTTTCTATCCAAAGGCTTGCTGGCTGGATAGTTGGCATCAAAATGCGATTGCACCCGATTTTATCTTGCTCTGCCGCGATAATTGCTTCAATTTTGGAAAAAACGCGCAGGCCAAGCGGCATCCAGGAATAAATCCCGCTATAAGTAGGATAAATCATCCCGGAGCGAATCATTAATTGATGCGAGATGATCTGGGCATCCGCTGGTGATTCCCTGAATGTGTGAAGAAAAAACTGCGATGTTTTCATTTTTTTACCATGTTCCCTATGAGGGCGCCTGACACGAGGCCACTCCCGCTGGATCAATCCTATGTACTGTTGTATTGTAACACACTTATATTGGAGCTACCAGAGCCACTGGAGCTACTAGAACCACTGTGGCTACTGGAGCCTACTATAGCACGAGAGGCGGGCTCAAATTTATTTCTAGTCCCGTATTGAGTGTGGCAAAAAACGTACACAGTGAGAGCGTAGCACAAAAAGATTAAGGTTTCGCTAGTATGCGAAAAAATCTCGCAAGTCCTTGAAACTCTGGGCGCTAATGTAGCCGAAACTGCCCGCCGGCAAAAAAAAAATAGACAAAAATCCGGAGTCTGTAGGGCCAGCAACAGTTCGCCAAAAATCACAAAAAAATAATCAGGCCTAGTTACGAACTGGTTTCTCACTAATAGCCGATTCCAGCATAAAACCGGCTGTTTCGCTTTAACGTTAAATTAATTTGTTTTTTATACACTCGTTATTAGCGAGGACCTTTGTGATAAAAGAACATGAGAAGTAAACTTTTACCAATTTTATTACTGTCTACCCTGCAATGCATGGGAACAGTTTTTTCACAGCCACCTTTGGAAAGCTCAGTTGCACTGCACGGCTCTAGAGTATTCGGAGCCAGCTTCCAAAATGAAGTCAACCAAGACCAGGCTGACATTAACAGAGTAGCAGTTGGGGGGCGATTCCTTCCTGACTTTTTTGAATCGTTCTTGCAGTTAGACCGCGGGTTCAGCGCTTTTGAAAAAGCGAGAGCTCACGTTTTATCAAGACAAGAATATTTTGATCTTGAACAAACATTGCCAGAGGATAAATTATGGCTAGCGCAGTTGGCTGCATTATCGCTTGATGGACCTGAAGATCAACACTTATTTGCGGATGCTGTACGAGGGATGTATAAGTATATGGATAGAACGCTCGACGATGTATCCAGAGCGAACGTTGCCAAAGCTTTGTATGATACCATCACAAATGGTCCTGATACCTATAACGGAGACGTGGAGGTATACAGGCAAGATGAACTTGGGACGTGGGAACTTAGTGAAACAGCAACATTTACTGATAAGAATATTTACGGTATAGAGCGCCTATTGGGCTGTCAACAAATCTTCCAGGACGGCTCCGGCATCAGGGTAGAGTTTATGGAAGGCCTTGTAGTTGGTGCATTGAAAGCCCTAAAAGAAGAACTAAGCAATGTATCTGAAAAAATTACGTGGAAAGCAGAAGCAGCAGCAGTACCGGAGGAACCAGGGGACCCAGGGGACCCAGGGGAACAAAATCCTGCTGAATCAGTGCCCGCCAACTTACTAGCAACAGAGGCAATCCAACGGGGTATTCTGTCGGAGATAGCTAAACTGAGTGACGAAGTAGACATGCTGATAACATTAACTAACAGGATAAACTGTCGTGCGCTGATTAGTTTGTTTGATGCTCAGGGCGTGCCGATTGGTACTAATGAGTCGCTGATTACTATGATGCAGAAAAGTCATTCTGATTTTGAGGAGAATATTAAGACCTTTATCGCGTCGTTCCTTGAGAGGATTGAGAAAACTGTTGATTACATCGTACCTTTGGTCGAAGACATTCGTCATTACGCCAATTAATTGCGATGATTTTTGCCATGAGGTGGCAGTGGAGGGCGCCTTTCAGGGGCTCTCTCCATTTTTTTCGACAATATCGACAAAGTAGTGGGCGGCGGCGGCGCGGCCTGAAATATTGCGATAAAATTTGCATTTTTTGCTCAGTGTACTATAATACGCTTATGTCGGGCATGAAGAACACGTAAAAGCCACGGAGCGTAGCGCGCTTCGTTGGATTTTGTAAGATAACTTCGGGCTGTTATGGGATGTGGCGTGAAGAGTAGATGCAATGTGCATAAGCGTGGGAGTTTTGTCGTAAAGTTGATGGCTTTGCTTTTGTACGTATTAGGGATGGTAGCAGAGCCGGCTTTTTGCGCGCAATGGCTGCATTTTAACGGCTCAGGATGTGTGGGTGATTGCATGCCCACCTACTACGGCCATTGGAAGCACCCGTTCTGCGGCCTTCAAAGCCGATTTTGCGATTGGGGCCTCCCTCCTTTTAATTATACAACTGGACCGTTCTGCGGCCTTCAAAGCCGATTTTGCGATTGGGGCCGCCATACCTTTAGTCAGATAACTGATACAATTTGCGGTCTTCCGAGACGACTTTGCGATTGGATCTCCCCCGCTCTCAGTCCTATAACTGAACCGCCCTACAACTGTCAAAGACAACTTTGCGACTGGAGCCCCCCCGCTCTCATTTTCGTTACAGACTTGCATGAACATAGTCCAAAGGGGATTGGCAGCGCCGTTAGGCATCTTACGCATACGTCACCGCGGGCAGGGTTTGCGCCGCCGCCACCACTTGTTTGTTTCAACGGTGATACTATCGGGAAAGGGGGCAGTTGTTCTGTTAATCTAGTGGAGTTTTTGAATGATCTGCATGCTATCTGCGGTGGGCGCGTAATTTTTAGTTTAGGCAACCACGATATCTTATTTGCACGCGAATTAAAAGAATCAAATATTACAAGTATTCTTAATAGCAATTTGACTTTTAACACATCACACGAATACGGGCGATTATTAAATAGACAAATAAAAAGGTATATTATCGAAGACAGAACGCTGTTTTTGGGTTTTTGCACTCTTGATGTGTTCAAAAAATCGTCTTATCGGGTTACAACTAGCGTTGCTGGGGTGGAATCAAATTCCACATTTACTACAAGGCACGCTCTATTTTTGCCAGGCAACCCGCACCGTGATGCTAGGAATTTTTGGCAAGTGGTCCGGGAAGCAAGCATTAAACAATTAACAGCGACGATACAGGCGGCTAGTATGTTCGGGGATGAATTTGATCAAGTCGTGCTTCTTGCTCATGCTGGGATAGATGAAACGCGCACTACGTTGGATCGGCTAAATGATTGTGGCGTTTTGGCGGGGCTAACGGGAAAGAAGAAATTCGTTGCTATCGGGCATTGGCACGACTCGCAATTGGCTTATAATCGAGGGCAGATGATCGACGGGTTTCAAGTGATAGCTCCAAGGGCTTTTGGGAAAGACGTAGGTGTAGTGGGAGATCAAGACACCGTCATGTATCGCTGAGGGGACCCAATATCACCAGGGCACCTTTCCAATCCGTAACTGGCGTATGGTCATAGTTGGCCCATTGATATGTAGCCAATGTCCAGGTTCATATCAAATGAGAAAAAAAGTATGGGCAAAAAGGGCTAGCTGTTCCAAAGTACTCCAGTAAAAGTTAAGTAATAAATTGAGGCTTATACATTGATTATACATTATC
>JAIRNU010000089.1 GCA_031257945.1 Holosporales bacterium | reverse complement strand
TTAACCCTTTTTGTGGCACTATAAGAATATAGATCACGACAGCTACGGCCCGGCCCCGGGGTGGGTGGGGGCTAGGGATGGCCCCCCATTTAAAGGATATCACAAAAAGGTTAAGGAATCATTAATACTTTGCGAACACTTGAACCCCAAGGAACTCAGGGGGTACAGCCAGTGCCACCTTAACCCCCGAGAAAACATACCGTCTTTCCCGTCAATAGTTTTTTTACTCAGTACGTGTTTTGGGACGGTAGTTTTTTGTGCATCACTTGGTTACAGCCGTGAATTCTGAGTATAACTCTACAGCCCAGAATAACTTGTGCATAAACGCTTAGCTTAGGGTGGCACTACTCCACTTTCCGTTTATTCACAAGTTATTTCCGGGCTGTTGATCGAGTTATTCACAGAATTCACAGTCTAGGCAAAGTTTTGTTGCTACTTTTTTTCAACAACAACATTAGACCCGTTGAAAAAGCTTCGTTCTTTCGGTAATTTTAGCGTCGCTCCGATGCTCGAATCCTTACGTACATCAAGTACGCTGCGGTTCTGTTTCGTATGCTCCTGAAAATTCCTCGAAATTACTCACTTTTGCAACGGGTCTAATTATAGTGGCTATGCCGCTGAAAGATTCATTTGGAACCGCAAGCTTTGGTAAATTTTGACAAGGTAAAGGTCTCTATCTTTTATTCATAGATACTTAGTGCCCGCAAAAAAACCGAAAGCTGTACCAAAAGTCCACTAAAAAAATCGGAATTAGCGATGTAATAGGGCTTTAAGGCCACCGATCTCGATACGAGGTGCTGATAGCCGGTTGTTACGAGACTTTACAATCACCAAAAAAATGTTTTATGCTTATTAGCAGTGGGGGGAGTGTTTTCCAAGTCATGTGGTGCCATATGGTGTATAGGTCTATTTTGAAGCATTTTTGCGTAAAGTCTTACAGCTTGAGTTCGAACCTTCACCAAAAGCAAGTAACTAAAGCGTCATTTGCATCTATGCCTATCGGAGGCAGTAGCGCAATATCAATCGAAAATAAACCAAAAGCGCCACAGAACAAGGGGCTTAGGGCGCGAAAATCACTATATTGCCTACTGTTTTTGCTTCCGTGCCAGTTGTCCTACTCGGTGAAGAATGCTCCGGCAAATGAGGTAACCGCGACAAATACAACGAATACGGCATCTTCTGTGCCGGACACGTTAGAAAACGCAGTTGTTACCTTCGAAAAAAAGATCCAAAATGGCAGTGCCGCCGCTCTTAATCAAATTGCCTCCGCTTATTACACTTTGGGCGAAGTTTGGGAGAAAAGAGCGCAACCAACAACAAAGAGCGATCCAATCAACACCAGCAATAGTGCCTCGAGAAAAGGTCAAACCACAGCAACCGTTGACTTGGGGGAAGCAGCGAAAAAAGCGGAAGTTTTTTACAAAAAAGCTACAATCTATTTTTGTAAAGCAGCAGAAGCCGGATGCAAAGAAGCCGTGTACAATGCCGGCCTTTCTTTTTCCAAACTTCAAAAATTTGATAAGGCTGCGGTGTTTTACCGTCAGTGTATAAAGAATGACGAAGACTCGCCATTGGCACTGAAAGCCGCAGTAAACCTTGCTATTTTAATACTGGAGAAGCATATAGAAAAGGATAACGATGAACTGCAGCAACTTGTAAAAATTGGGCAAAAAAATACGGGAAAACGGGCGGAAACGCTATTGCAAACAACGGTGATAATCCTGACAGATATGAATTCCGAAGGCGATAGTGACGACGGGACGGCGGAGCAGGCGCTACAGCCGAAGGTTTTTCTTACAGCGGGAAAGGTTTCTGCACAGGTGGCGCAGTAATGTAGTAAAGATTGGAATATGAACACACACACAATTGGGATTGTAGTTGGCCTAGATGGGGTGATAGTGTACAATCTTCTTGTAGAGCGGGAATGAGGAGTTGCGCATGTCTTTTAACAAAATGGAGGAGAACTTGAAAGAAAAGATACTAAACGGTGGCACTTTTCGCATGGAAGTGTCAGGAAAAGAGCACGAACTCAATACCCTTGTCCCAATGGTAATTGAGCAGTCCGGCCGCGGGGAGCGAGCTTTTGATATATATTCGCGCTTATTAAAGGAGCGTATTATCTTCCTAACTGGGCAAGTCTACGACGAAATGGCGTCTTTAATTTGTGCGCAGCTGCTATTTTTGGAGTCAGAAAACCCCAACAAAGACATCTGTTTGTACATCAATTCTCCGGGTGGTGTGGTGACCGCAGCGCTGTCCATCCTCGATACAATGAACTACATAAGGTGCGACGTTTCTACGATATGCATAGGGCAGGCGTGCTCTGCTGGGTCATTGTTGCTAACAGCCGGAACAAAGGGCAAAAGATTTTCTTTAGCGAATTCGCGGATAATGATTCACCAGCCAAGCGGCGGAACACAGGGCCAAGCGTCGGACATCGAAATCCAAGCACAAGAAATTTTAAAATTGCGCAAGAACTTGAATCAGATTTACGTCGATTGTACGGGACAAAAGCTGGCGGTAATAGAGGCGGCAGTAGAGCGGGATAAATTTATGTCTGCAGAGGAAGCCAAGGCTTTCGGCCTAATTGATGGCGTTATTACCAAAAGACCAGAGGCGCAAAATGCATGAGAAACGATTTTTTCCATTTATTAACGTTTTTTTGACGTTAAGATTGTATCATTATGTTAAGAAGAAGGCTTTTGTATGGATCTATCCTGAAAAGCTAAGCGTATAGCGATTTTTTTTACAAAGAGAAGTTACTTCAAATGACAACAAGTTTTGACGATTCAAAAAATTCTTCTGTGCGGCTTTACTGTTCCTTCTGCGGGAAAAGCCAACGAGAGGTAAAAAAGCTGATAGCGGGCCCTTCGTCGTTCATTTGTGACGAGTGTATAGAGCTGTGTGCCAGTATCATAAAAGAAAACAAAAAGGAGATCTTCTCCGCCAATGAAAAGCCCATTCCAGCCCCAAAGGAGATCTGTGAGGCGTTAGATAATTACGTAATAGGTCAGGACCATGCGAAGAAAGTACTCTCTGTTGCGGTACATAATCATTATAAGCGACTGTTTCACTTATCAGACTCTAAAGACGTAGAAGTCTCAAAATCCAATATTTTGCTGATTGGTCCCACGGGGTGCGGAAAAACGTTATTGGCCCAAACGCTAGCAAAAGTGATAGACGTTCCATTTACCGTCGCCGACGCAACTACCTTAACTGAAGCGGGGTATGTCGGCGAAGATGTAGAAAATATAATTTTGAAATTGTTGCAGGCATCTGAATATAACGTTGAGCGAGCACAGCAAGGCATCGTTTATATAGATGAAATTGACAAAATATCCCGCAAATCAGATAATCCCTCAATTACTCGCGATGTTTCAGGGGAGGGGGTTCAACAGGCTTTATTGAAAATTATGGAGGGAACGGTTGCATCAGTCCCCCCACAGGGCGGCCGAAAGCACCCCCAGCAAGACTTTTTGCAGGTGGATACAACTAACATCTTGTTTATTTGCGGCGGAGCATTTGCCGGCCTTGAAAAAGTAATTAGCGCTAGGGGGCGCGGGGTTGGCATTGGGTTTGGCGCAAATGTTAGTGCCCCGGAAGACCGCCTGGCTGGCGAAATTTTGAAGGATGTGCAGCCGGAGGATTTGTTAAAATTCGGTCTTATCCCGGAGTTTATCGGGCGCCTCCCGATTCATGCAATCCTCGAAGATCTAGATAAAAAAGCGCTAAAACGCATTTTGGTAGAGCCGAAAAATGCTCTGACGAAACAGTATAGCAAGTTGTTCGAAATGGAAGGTGTTGCGCTGTGCGTTGACGAGGGGGCATTGGACGTAATCGTGGAGCAAGCAATTCAAAGAAAAACAGGAGCCAGGGGGCTCCGTTCTATTATGGAGGCTATCTTACTTGATACCATGTTTGAAATTCCGTCGGAGCGAGATATTTCTAAGGTCGTGATCACGGAGGATTCTGCGTTGCAGAAAAACCCGCCAAAGAAGGTCGTTGGGAAGCGTTATAAGCGCGCAGCGGTATCTGACGTATCGAAGGAAAAGGAGAAATTCGTCTCTGCATAAATACAGTTCATTAGAATCACTAGATCTGTTGCAAAAGTGGGTAATTTCGAAGAATTTTTAGGAGCATACGAAGCAGAACCGCAGCGTACTTAATGTACGTGAGGATTCGAGCATCGGAGCGACGCTAAAATTACCGAAAGAACGAAGCTTTCGCAACAGGGCTACTTTGTAACTTTACGCACCGTGTCCGCACTGTGCAAGTGCGTAAATCACCAGGTAGTAAATGTGTATTGGCATAAAAGAGGCTGGAAAACCTACGCAAAATATCGCAGAAACGTTCCGTCCCCTCCTCACACAAACCGGTGATTATGCGGGGATTGCTGAAGATCTAGAATGGGCTCACAATGCCGGTTACTGCACTTCGCACATAGATTGTCGTTCTTGCCTCCAGCCGTTAGCCTCGTCGAATACGTAGTTTCTATTTCTAAAATGTGCCTTACATTCAGGTCGTGCGCCCAAAATATTCAGTAAAAAAGTGGCGATGTCACGATCACCGGTCTCAAAATCAAAGAAAACTGATTCTAACGATGGACAGTTCTGAAAAGCATCAGGGGCAATCTCAATACTAGATGATGCGATGGTTACAGTTCGCAAGGATGTACAATTGATAAAAGCATTGTTTCCTATTATTAACCTGCGCTCTGGGGAATCTTGGTCAAAGGTAACACTAGAAAGATTTGTACAATCACCAAAAGCTTCGGCGTCAACCAAAGTAACGCTCTTTGGGATAGTTATACTCTCTAAGTTGCATTTGTAAAAAGCTCTATGTCCTATCGTTTGTAAGCCGCTATCGGGGGCAAATGTAACAGTCATACGATCACCAATAGCTCCACCAGGGCAAACCTGACAGGGAGCACACTTACTAAAGGCGAATCGTCCTATACACGTTACATTTCTTGGAATGTTTATAGACTGCAGTGGACATTCGCAAAAAGCGCTTTCTTCTATACACGTCACACTACCAGGAATAGTTATCTCACTTAATGAGCTACACCCCCAAAAAGCGCCTTCCCCAATTGTGTCCAATGCGCTGCCTTCTTCGAATGTAACACTAGAAAGCGCTCTGCACTCGCCAAATCCATTAAGCGAAATGACACTCCTCGGAATGCTTATAGACTCCAGTGAACAATCCAAAAAGGCGTCTTCTCCTATATGCGTCACACTATCTGGAATCGTTATACTACTTAATGAGCTACACCCACAAAAAGCTTCCTTCTCAATTGCGCCCAATCTGCTACCCGATTCAAATGTAACATTAGCAAGTTTCGTACACCAACGAAAAGCTCTCAACCCGAGTGAAGTAACGCTTCGTGGAATGGTTATAGTCTCTAATGATGTACACCGGCAGAAAGCGGAATTTTTTATTGTACGCAATTCGCTGTTTGCTTCAAATATAACGCTAGAAAGCTTCGTGCAGTCTGCAAAAGCTGCCTCAAGCAAAATAACACCCCTCGGAATGACTATAGACCTCAGTGGACAACTACGAGAGGCGAATCCTATTATATGAATCACGCTATTAGGGATAGTTATCTCACTTAATGAGTAACACTCCTCAAAAGTACCGTCTATTACGTGCAATTGGCTGCCTTGTGCGAATGTAACACTAGCAAGCTCATTACAGCCTCTGAAAGCTCCTTTAAGCGAAGTGCCACTACTCGGAATAGTTATCGCCTCCAGGGGACAACCGTGAAAGGCATCGGCTCCTATATGCGTCACACCATCTGGAATCGTTATATCCCTTAATGCCCTACAAGAGCTAAAAGCGGAGTCCCCAATTCTGTCTAATTTGCTACCTGATTCAAATGTAATACTAGAAAGCCCAAAGCAAGTGCAAAAAACCCCATTACCTAGCGAAGTAACACTTTGAGGAATGGTTATATTATTTAATGACGTACACTCGCAAAAGGCGAAATTTCTGATTGTGTTTAAATTGCTACCTGACTCAAATGTAACATTAGTAAGCTTGTTGCACTTGTTAAAAGCCCCATCACCTAGCGAAGTAACACTTTGAGGAATGGTTATATTCCATAATGATGAACACAAGCTAAAAGCGTATTTCCCAATTGTGTCCAATGTGCTGTCTTGTTCAAATGTAACATTAGCAAGTTCGGCGCACATCTGAAAAGTCCGCTCACCAATCGAAGTAACGCCTCGGGGAATGATTATAGTCTCTAACGCTGAACAATGACAAAAAGCGTAATCTTCTATGCTCTCCAAAAGACTTCCAAGCCCAAACGTAACATCCCGAAGATTCAGACAATATTTAAAAGCGGAACCAGGGATTTTAACAATATTTTGTGGGATAACCACGTACCTTGCACTCCCTTTCACACTGTTATTTAATAATACAATTGAATCAACATCGTACGCCTGCCCATCTATAAACACAACATTACGACCGGCAATAAACGGGACGTTGCCACCTCTCACTGTTTCGGTCACTTTCCCGTCATTTAATTGATACTCGACTTGGCTACAAAACACATTACTTGCTGACAGCATTGCCAGCGTCAAAACTTTTCCTACCATATTTTTTCCTCTAAAATTAAAAAAAAAACCAAACAAACACCGTACGCACGAAAGAACCGGTTAGTATAGCTGAATTTATATTTCTACTTAGTCATAGCCAAGGCATGATTCGGAACTAGGAACAATACCAGAATAGAACCTAGTACTACTCACCTATTCGTTAGACATCCCAACGCCTCGATATTGCTGACTAACATCCATGCCTAAGCCTAATTCTCCAGTGCTAGTTAAAACTGCCAATTTTTCGCCATATTACCACTATAAGGCCGAAGTCCATGCGATCCTCCGAAATTTTTCTTGAGGGACCACACCGGCTCGTATCAGCGCAATAGCGCGTTAGTTAAAGTTAGTCCATAAAGCGTCACAAATAACCGGGTCCGATAGCTCGAGGGTATACGGCGCCGCACCATTTCTGGAACATTGCCACTGTAAGGTAGTACAATAGTCAACAGTCTCAGCTCCAGTACTTTCGCATTCAATAGTTTCTCCCAGGGGGCTGATAAGAATTACCTTGCTTCCAATAACATTTTGCACGTTGTACGTGTCAAACAAACGTTTAAGTAAGTTGCACAAGGTTTCATCACTACATTTTCCATTATCGTACAGCGATGAAAGGCTTCCTTTGGATAATGTAATAGTCATACGCCCGTTACTAATGCGCTCCCCAATGCGTTGAACGGAGGCAGGGATTACAATTTGTTTCAGGTTACTGCAGCCATTAAATGCATCGGCCCCTATTTCCTTCAAATTACTGTCGGTGGCGAAATTAACTGCTGCAAGACCCTTGCAGTTAAAAAAGGCGTCTTCCTTGATTGTTGTAACACTTGCAGGGATATTGATTGATTGTAATAGCCAGCACCCGCTAAAGGCGAATTTCCCTATCTCTGTTAACCCTTCTTGTAAAATAACCTGTTGCAGGCTACAACCGGAAAAGGCCTTTTCCCCAATTATTTTGACACTAGCTGGTATTGTAATACTTGGTGTGTCATACTTGTGCCTGAACATTCCATCAACTATTTCTGTTACATCTGGTGGTATCGTATATGGCGTCGCACTTGGCCCACCGGATGTCTGTAGCGGAACAGCCACGCTCTTACTTGTGCCAAGTTTCGGTTTAAGCGCCGCAACATGCTCAGCCCCTTCCGCCGCACAAGCATAATTTACGCTAAAAACAGAACTTGCTGACAATAATGCTAGTTTTAAAAACGCCTTCATCGCTTTTCTCCTAATAAAAAATCAAAAACAGTTACCAGGACACATTACAATGCATCAACAACTTAAACAACACACTCAACATAAACAGTACAAACTTTAATCCATAAAACTTCCTCTTCCTTTATTTAGGCTAGCCACCACATTGTATAGCGGATCCAAAGTCTTCCAAAAAAGCATCCCGGTGGACATATTTGCACGGCGGTAAGACATACGGCTTCGCGTCATTTCTAGAACACTGCCACTGTAAGGCAATAGTATGAACGTCACCAGTCTCAATACCAGTGCACTTGCATTTGATGGTTTCTCCCAAGGGAGTGATAAGAATTACCTCGCTTTCAAGGATCTTTGTGGCGCTCAGTCGGGAGGAGGCGGTAAAATAGTAGGGAAAAATATGTCTTAATAAACCGTGCAAAGTTGCATCACTACACTCTCCATTATCATACAGCGATGAAAGGCTTCCTTTGGACAATGTAATAGTCATACGCTCGTAACCAATGCGCCCAATGCGTTGAACGGAGGCAGGAATTACAATCTGTTGCAGTTTACTGCAGCCATCAAATGCATAGGACCCTATTTCTCTCAAATTACTGTTGGCGGCAAATTTAACTGTTTCAAGAGCATTACAATTCATAAAGACGCCTTTATTGATTGTCTCAACACTTGCAGGGATATTGATTGATTGTAATCGCTTACACCCGTAAAACGCGCCTTCTCCTACCTCTTTTAGCCCTTCTTGTAAAATAACCTGTTGCAGGCCATCACAACCGAAAAAGGCCCTTTTCCCAATTATTTTAACACCCGCTGGTATTACAATACTTGATATGCTACGATCGCCCTTGAATGCGTTATCAACTATTTCTGTTATTGGTATTGTATCGAATGCTACACCCTCACTTATGCAAAGTTTCGGTTTAAGCGCCGCAGCATACACAGCCCCTCCCGCCGCACAAGCATAAATTACGCTAAAAACAGAACTTGCTGACAATAATGCTAGTTTTAACAACGCCTTCATCGCTTTTCTCCTATAAAAAATCAAAAACAGTTACCGGGACACATTACAATGCACCCACAACTTAAACAACACACTCGACATAAATAGTACAAATTAATCCCTAAAACTTCCTATTTTTTTATTTAGGCCAGCTGTACTACGTTGCGTAGCGGATCCCCCCAGCAGGCTTCCCAAAAAAGCATCCCGGTGGACATATTCATATGACGGCGAATGTTGCAGAATATACGGCTCCGCGCCATTCCTGGAACACTCCCACTGTAAATTCGAACCATTAACCCCAACACATTTACACACAATAGTCTTGCCTCGCGGACTGATAAGGGTTACTTCGTTCCCAACTCCAGTAGCAGCCTTTGTACTAACTGGGAAAAGATGAGTTAGTAAATCAAGCACGACATCATCATTGCATTGACCATTATTATCGTATAGTGATTGAAGACTTCCTTGCGGGCATGTAATAGAAACGCCATCAATCCCACTAAAGGCACAACTCCCAATTTCCTGAACAGTAGCAGACAATACTACCTCCTTTAATTTGCGGCAATTGCCAAATGCTGCGGTTCCTATTTTTTTCAATCTTTTACACTCTGAAAAATCAACGTTACAGAGGTTTACACAGCTACTGAAGGCATGATCGCCAATCAGTTCAACCCTTGCAGAAAATTTAATCTGGGATAAAGCACAGGACGCAAATGCCCAACTCTCTATCGTAGCTAACCTGCTACGTGGTGCAAAATTAATTGTTTGAAGAAAAAGACAACCATTAAAGGCCTTCTCACCGATTTCGCACATACTTGCTGGAATATCTACTGACTTTAGCGACAGGCAACGTGCAAAAGTGCTATTCCCAATAGATTGCACACCTTTAGGAATATGTACAGATTTTAACTGACAGCAGCCATCAAAAGCACCAGCCCCAATAGCTTGAATACTTGCTGGGATACTTACCTTTTCTAGCCGCTCACAGCCACCAAATGCGTTATCCCCAATAATTTGGACACCTTCAGGGAATTCTATTCCTTTTAGATTCTTACAGCCATAAAACGCACGCTCTCCGATAAATTGGATACCCGGTAGTAATTCTATTCCTTTTAGATTCTTACAACCATAAAACGCACGCTCTCCTATCTCTCTTAGTCGACTTCCAGCTTGAAAAGTAACCTGTTTCAAAGCACGACTATCGGCGAAAGCCTCCTTGCCGATCTTCTTTACACCTTTTGGAATTTCGACACTTGATTCACGATATTTGTAAAATTCTTTGTCGTTGATATCTGGTGATATCCCCCCAGGTTCACCTGATTGCGCCTGTGTGGAAGTATCGACCGCCGTGGTAGAACTCTTGTGACGCAGCGATCTGGGCGTTACGCTTACTCCATCTGTGTTTCCGTTAGCTTCCGTAACGCAAGTATAATACGCACCCAAAACAGGACTTGTTGCCAACAACACCATTAAAAAATTCCTTATCATTTCTCTTCCTTACAAAAGTGGGACCGATACAATTTCTCATCCGCTGAGACAACGTCTTTGCTGCACAAAATAATCTTTAGCACATCAACAAAAAACCAATTCTTACTGTTATTGTACTTCAATTTTGTTAATAATGTATTAACGCCTAATCCAAAATAGCTCCAAGTAGTCCAAAATAATCCAAAATCTCATCTAAAGGCTAGTCCCCGCAAACATCACAAGCTCTTTGCATTAAAGCGTCCAACTTCACACAGCATGTCCCTCTCTCAAAAAAATTTTTTCTACTAAAATTCGTATCTCCCCCCGCAGTAATGGCCGCAAAGCCCGACAAACAGGGGGACTCCGCTGCTATCCCAGCCGCTCCTTTTTTTCAATAAAAATCGTACTAAATAGGAAAACAGGACAAAGCGCACTCACCACACCGCGGCCCCACGCCTCCCAACATCACCCAAAAAGCCCGTAAAACCAGCCGCCCCCAGGAGCCAGAAGCATAGCATTTTATGTTTATTATAATAAATATTGTATAAAAGGTATGGGCTATTTTGGTATTTGATTTTGTACTTCGCCAGCCCGTACAATGAAATTACGAACGGAGATTGCGCAATTACGTCGTATGGAGGGAGCTTTGTGACCAGTTTGCTATTAATGTTACCAAATGGTACAGAGCGTTATTTTGGGTTTTTATTTTATTTAAGGAGGATATTATGCAGTTTTTAGATAATAAGTTTCAAATTAAGGCGTTTGGCACAGAGCCAGGAACTTTTGAAGGTTACGCCAGCGTTTTTGGGAATATCGATTACCACAGGGAAATCGTCGCCAAAGGGGCATTTACGCGCTCTTTAAGGCGCTGGAAAGAGCAGGAACAGCTGCCAAAAATGTTATGGCAGCACGACCAAACATCGCCAATTGGTGTTTGGGAGGAAATGTACGAGGATGACTATGGACTTTTCGTGCGCGGCCGCATTTTGTTGGATATTCAAAAAGGGAAAGATGTGTACGCTTTGTTGAAATCAAAGGTTGTAGACGGGCTGTCCATCGGATTTCAAACAAAAATTGCGCATCAAGATGGGGAGTGTAGAGTTTTGGACGACGTCGATTTGTTCGAGGTTTCATTGGTTACCTTTATGGCCAACCCGTCTGCCAAGGTTACTGCGTGTAAACAGCGATGGTGGACGCAATCGTACGACCAAACAATTTATTTGATGGATCGGTTGAAGTCTCTGCGAAACGCTATGTTACGCGCAGATTTGTGTATGGATAGTTTGGCTTTAGGCCGTTAAAAGGGGAGTAAGGAAAAATGGAAAACAAAAGTGTGAATATAAATGATGGCGCTATATGGCCGGGAGGACAGGAAATGCCTGCCGATCATGCAGTATTTTTCAAAAAATTTGATGCTGCAATTAGCGAGTTGGAACAATCTTTCAACGAAATCAATAAAATCAATAGACCTGGTGCAAAAGTGAGTAATTTCGAGGAATTTTTAGGAGCATACGAAGCAAACCGCAGCGTACTTGATGTACGTGAGGATTCGAGCATCGGAACGACGCCAAAATTACCGAAAGAACGAAGCTTTTGCAACGGGTCTAAGAGTGGGCTTCTTTCAAGCAAAGACGCCTATAGTGAGGGCAATATAGCAATGGAGAATATTATGAAGACAAATATTTATGAGAATACGTACAAGAATACGTGTAAAAATTTGGGACAGTCTTTTAATGGCGTTGTTCCCGTCCGGCAGTACGACTGTGACGCAGAACAAAAGGCTTTTTGGCAATATATGGCCAAAGGAGAACTTCGTTTGAACGAAAAACTGCACCTATTAAGTCAAAATGGTGATGATAATGGGTATAGAATCCCATGTCAAACAATTAGCCAATTGGAGGAGAGGATGAGGTATCTCTGTCCTATGCGCTCACTGGCTAAGATCGATAAAATTTCGGGGAATACGCTGGATATTTTTGCCGATAAAAGTAATGCTGAGGTTGGATGGATTGTCTCTAACGCTATCGATGATGGCGAAGAGCAAGAACTGGAGCATCTGCAAATCTCTGTGCACCAAATGTATGCTCGTCCGCGAACTACGCAAAAGGTGCTTGATGATGCTGGAGATGGCTTGCAGGAGTGGATAATTACCAAAATCACGCAAAAAATGGCAGCTTTGGAGAATCATGCCTTTTTGTATGGTAATGGGGAGAATCAGCCAATGGGTATTCTTCAATACCCTACAGTCCCAATTGGCGAAGGATCTTGGGGGAAGATTGAATGTATTGAACAATTCGGCGATAAGGTGGAAATTAGGCGGGAAAGTTTGCTAGAATTAGCTGCTGCTTTAAGTGCACAGTACCTTCCTAATGCGGTTTGGTTTATGTCTAGAAGTGCCCTAATGGCGATTCAGAATATCAAAGATGAAATGGGGAGGTTCTTATGGCAGCAATCATTGAGTGCTGGTACGCCGTCTTGTTTGCTTGGGTATAATGTCGTTATTTGCGACGATATGCCAGCATTAGCTCCGAATTGTACTCCAGTTTTGTTTGGGGACTTTGCGGCGGCGTATCGGATCGTAGACCGCAGCGATATTAGTGTTTTGCGCGATCCGTATAGCCATAAACCTTTCGTAGAATTTTTTGTGACAAAGAGAACTGGCGGGGATGTAATAGATTTCGATGCTGTGAAGGCGTTGAAATTATAGTAAGGCGCATCTGAGCCTAAGCCTGAGCCCTCAGCACCATACATATGGTACCAGTGGTCTGAGATCTCTAGCTTAGCCATGCTGCTATGCAAGATTATACTGTGTAATACCCAATCCCATTGATAATATGACAGATGTGGCTCCGGAAAGGCCTTCTGGTGCAATGCATCCATGACCCACATCCGCAACGTTATTTTTGAGATTCGGTATTACAGCTACAAAATTCGCTGCCGTTACAACCGGTAATCAGCTTCCCGTAAAGTCCGCGAGTTCACGTGATTGAGGGTTCCATTACTGTGGAAAAGCCACTAATCCCCTGGCGTATCTGGTAGGTAGCGCCTATGTAGCCCTGCTAAGAAGGTCATCGTTGACAGTGGTACGTTTGATCGAAATGGTGACGGTTGAGGCGTTCGAGATTGTTGCTGTCGCTGTGGTAGCGGTTGAAATAGTGACGGTTGAGATTGTTGCTGTCGCTGTAGTAGCGATTGAAATAGTAGCGATTGAAATGGTGGCGGTTGAAGGGGTTCTTGCGGTTTATCTGCTGGAGGATAGCGATAGGACATAGATAGTAAGAAGAGATCTGTGGGCAGTGATTGAAGTATGCCTGTAGCACAAGAATCTATTGCTGATGGTCGCTGATCCCTCCCCGCCAACATATGCCATTGATTTTTTACATCTACGTTCGTCCTTCCTGGCAAGAACATTGCAATCTTCGCCCAATTATTCCCATATAACCAGTATTTTTCCAATAATATGGCTTTCTCTTTATCTGTCCATGGCTCACGATTATTAGACTTAAGGCCGTTCCAATGCTCTCTATGCCGTTTACCAGTTCTTTTTGGCATACCGTTTCTTTCCATACGATCCGCAATGAGCTCCCAATCGTGGGTCCCAATCTCGGCCACTAGTTCGCGAAGCAGCGCATCTTCAGCCTTAGTGAACTTTATCCTCTGCGTGGGCTGTACAGGCTGCGCCGGCAATTCACCAGCAAACACAACGTTTTGGAAAGAGTATCCTAACAACAGCGCAAGTCCCGTTAGTTTAATCAAATTGTTCATATTCGTTCCCATTACTATATATACAGCATGTATTTATACACTGCAATTGCTGGATTGTCTATCAGTTTTTTCGCAGTGAAATCGTCGTTACAGCTACAAATTTCGCTACCGTTGCAACCGGTGATCAGCCTCCAGTAAAATCCGCGGGTTCACGTGATTGAGGGTTCCATTACTGTGGAAAAGCCACTAATCTACGTCGTTTTATTTCCCAAAGATCCTAGTGATTACCCGCGGAAAATGGAAAATCAACATCTATTGATGGTAGTGGTTGTCGGGGAGGTTGCACATTTTGCTCCGGAGAATCCGTTGCTAGTTTCGCTTCCTTTCTCAACAACACACGCCATCGATTTTTTACACCTACGCGCGACCTTCCTTGCAAGGACATTGAATCGTCGCCCATTGATTCCCATGTAGCCTTTGCAGTTCCAATAAGCGGCTATCCTCCTCTGGTGTCCATTCAGTGTGAGTAACCTGAGGATCGAGTTTGAGATACCAACGCTCTCTACACTGTTTGCCATTTCTTCCTGGTATGCCGTTTGCAACAGCCCTCCAATTGTTGATTCCATACTGTTCCACTAGTTCGCGAAGTAGCATATCTTCCTCCGGCGTGAATTTGTTCTTCGGTAATTGTTGTCCTGGTGGAGGCACTGCACTAGCAACAGGTTGCAACACACCAAACACAAATACAAGTTGCTCAATTCGCGGCGGACTAACGGCTACAGGTTGTGCACTAGCAAACACAACGTTTTGGAAAGAGTATCCTAACAACAGCGCAAGTCCCGTTAGTTTAATCAAATTGTGCATATTCGTTTCCATAACCTGTATACAGCGCGTATTTATACACTATAATTGCTGGGTTGTATACCCGTTTTTCGTACCGAAATCGTTGTTACAGCTACAAATTTCGCTACCGTTGCAACCGGTAATCAGCCTCCCGTAAAGTCCGCGAGTGGTTGGTTCACCTATGCTTTTTGTGGCTCCTGTTACTGTGGAAAGTCACGAGTCCTTGGTCCGGAAGGGACTATCGGTTCTCTTGCGGGAACGTAACCTCCTTGGCGCTCTGTCACCTTTTTAAAGAAGTTACTTAGTAACGGTGGTGGCGGTGGTGGCAGTGGCTGTTGTCGTCGAGTATTTCTAATTAGTTGTTGCCGTACTGGTGTCGGCCCCGGATTCTGCACTTGGCTAATAAGCAGTTGAAGTGGCGGTGGCAGTTGAAGTGGCGGTGGCAGTGGCTGTTGTCGTTGAGTATTTCCAATTAGTTGTTGCCATACTGGCGTCGGCCACGGATTCTGCGTCCGGCCAATAAGCCATTGAAATCGATTTTTTACACTGCTGGCGTCTCTATCGTCCAATTCCCGTGCAATTACTGTCCACTTAGGCCCTACTACCTTGTGTTTTTCTATTAAGAGGGCATCTTCTTCTGGTGTCCATTGCCGATTATTAGCGGAGAGATAACCATACCAACGCTCCCTACACTGCTTGGATTTTCTTCTTGGCATGTTTTGCGCAATTAGATTCCAATTGCTGGTTCCATACTGTGCTACAAGTGCGCAAAGTTGCGCATCTTCTTCCGGAGTAAATTTTTGCCTCGGCGCTCTGCGCTGTCCAGGTTGATCACGTTGCGGCAATTCATCAGCAAACACAACGTTTTGGCAAATACATCCTAGTAACAGCGCAATTCATAGTCTAAGCGAATTGTCCATATTCGTTTCCATTACTATAACCTGTATACAGTATGTATTTATACACTACAATTGCTGGATTGTCTATCAGTTTTTTCGCCCTAACATTGTTTCCTCTGGAGTTACTGAACCCCGTTAGTCTAATCAAATTATTCATATTCTAGCGATTACCTGCGGGAAATGGGAGAGTATCTATTGATGGTAGTCGCGATTGGGATGACTGCGCATATTGAACTGGAAAATTTGTTGGTTGTCGTACCGGAGGCCTCTTGCGCCGACCTTTATGTCCTGTCAGCCGATGTTGCAGTACCTGAACACGATTTTTTACACTTTGGCTGGTTCTTCCTGGAATGAATGATGCAATCGCCGCCCATTTAGGCCCCCATCTCATAAAATGTGTCATTAATAAGGAGTCTTCTCCGTTTGTCCACGGGACATTTTGGACGGTAGGACTGAGATAGTTATTCCAACGCTCTCTACACTGCCTAGTAGTTCTTCCTTCCATTTGTCGGGCGACCACATCCCAAGCATTATTCCCATGCTGGACGACCAGCCAAGCCAGTCGCCTATCCTCTTCTTCAGTGAATTTGTTCTTTGACGTTCCGCGCTGTACAAACGGCTCAGATTGCAGCGGTTCACTAGCAAACACAACGTTTTGGCAAATACATCCTAATAACAGCGCAAACCCCGTTAGTCTAATCAAATTATTCATATTCTAGCGATTACCTGCGGGAAATGGAAAAGTATCTATTGATGGTAGTCGTGGTCGCACATCTTGAGGAGAATCCATCAGTTGTGGTTGTTTCATCCCCTTTCTCAACAATGTTTGCCATCGATTTTTTACACTCACAGCTGTTCTTCTTGGCAAGAACAGCACTATCTTCGCCCATTGATTACCCAATTGCCTGTGTCGTTGCCGTAACGTGTTATCCTCCTCTGGTGTCCATTCCGCGTGACTAACCTCAGGAGCGAGGCCGTTCACCCAACGCGCTCTACACTGTTTGCCATTTCTTCCTGGCATATTTTGTGCAATGAGCGTCCAATCGTCGATCCCAAGCTGTGCTACCAGTACGCAAAGTTTCGCGTCTTCATCCGGCGTGAATTTGCGTTTCTGCTGTTCCGGTTGCCGTACATCAGCCTGTTGCACAGGTTGCTCAAATCGCGGCAGTTCACCAGCAAACACAACGTTTTGGCAAATACATCCTAATAACAGCGCAAGCCCCGCGAATTTAATCAAATTGTGCATATCGTTCTCATTACTATAACCTGTATATAGCATGTATTTGTACACTATAACTGCTGGATTGTCTATCAGTTTTTTCGCGGCATCAGCGCATACTGCCTGTTCGGCGGAGCATACGGTTTTCGTTCTAAATCAGTTACTTTTTCGTGCATGGCGAGATCCTGTTGAGTAGGGGCGGCTGGTTCGGCCTCTATTTGCTCAATGAAAAATTCATTAGACCTATTGCGAAAGCTTCGTTCTTTCGGTAATTTTAGCGTCGCTCCGATGTTCGAATCCTCACGTACGTCAAGTACGCTGCGGTTCTGCGCTTCGTATGCTCCTAAAAATTCCTCGAAATTACTCACTTTTGCAACAGGTCTATTACCGTATCCTGTTTTTACCATTTGTCGGAAGACCTACCACCAGTAATCACTCCATTATATGTATACCATTAAATCGCTGGTTTGGTAAATAAAACGTAAAGGTGCGTCAGTCCTACACATGAGATAAAAATTTGACAAAATAATCAGCGACACAGTCCCTTGTTCTGCTGAGATTTTTTCCAAAAAACAGATCACTACTGTGTAGGAAATGTACAATAGACCGTTGCGAAAGCTTCGTTCTTTCTATAATTTTAGCGTCGCTCCGATGCTCGAATCCTCACGTACGTTAAGTACGCTGCGGTTCTTTCGTATGCTCCCAAAAATTCCTCGAAATTACTCGCTTTTGCAACAGGTCTAGTGCTCTTGGACAAAGCTTTTATTGTAGCAATACCATCCCAATACTCCCCCCCCCAATATTTATTTTCATTTTTCATACATTATTAACTGAAAATAGGGTCGAGTAGGCCAGGGGAGTTTCACCCCTAGCCTCTCACAGAACCGTACGTGATAGTCTCCCATCATACGGCTCTTGTTATTCCCTTACGGCAGCCATCCCACTTTCCAGTGGGCAAATAGCCCAAGATTCTTCCGAGCTTCTGCCATCAACCATTTCCAAG
>JAIRNU010000061.1 GCA_031257945.1 Holosporales bacterium | reverse complement strand
ACATTATTAACTGAAAATAGGTTGACTTCTTAACCCTTTTTGTGGCACTATAAGAATATAGATCACGACAGCTACGGCCCGGCCCCGGGGTGGGTGGGGGCTAGGGATGGCCCCCCATTTAAAGGATATCACAAAAAGGTTAATATTTCGTAAATACTTTGCGAATACTTGAACCCCAAGGAACTCAGGGGATACAGGTGCTGCTCGCTCAAAACACCAAGAAGCCAGGAGGTACAGCCAACGTTGCCTCACCCCCCCCAGAAAACCAGGAGATGCACCACTGCCCATGGCCGAGCTCTAGGCAATCCAGGGGATGCGCTTCTCCAATACTGATCTTGCGTAGGCTGATGTCGACAATATGGCGAAAACGCTACCGTGGACGGTAGTATTTAAAAATGGAGACAGAGTAACCTACAAGTCTTAATACTATTGCAAACAATCCCCGCAGGGTCTTAATCTTGCGGGGGGCGGTCTACTTCAGCGATACTCGCCAATACTAAGCCTCCCAAATATTGAATACATAATAGACTTATTGCAAAAGCCGTTTCTGCACTGCGGAAAGCAAGGGCTGGAAATGACTTACGCAATAGCTCTAATTAACTGAAAGTAGGCTGACTTCTCAGCAATTCTCCCCCCAAAGTATATGTACTCTCACCCACAAATATTTATTTTCACTTTTCATACATTATTAACTGAAAATAGGTTGATTTTTTAACCTTTTTTGTGGCACCATCACACTAGAGGTCGCCTTAGGCGCAGCATCCCGGCCCCGGGTGGCGGGGGTTTGGGGTGGCCCACCGTTTATAGGATAGCGCAAAGTTGGCGTGGCGTTGTGCCAAGCGAAAGCACCACTTAGAGATAGTAGGACGAAGAGAGGGTAGGAGGTAGTGTGCAGGTATGATTAAGGTATGCGTTATAGGGGCATGCGGGCGCATGGGGTCCGCCGTAATCGATGCAATCTTTGCAAAAGCTGAAGTATTTGAGTTGGTCGGCGCGGTTGATGTGCTAAGCAATGTACCAGCCAGTAAACATATTGGTAGCGGGGTTGCCATCTCTTCTCGCGCCGCAGACGCAGCCAAAAACTGCGACGTTATTATTGATTTTTCTGTGGCAAGTGCCGTTGATAGCAATTTACACTGCGCACTTGAGTTGGGAAAAGTATTCATCTGCGGGGTCACTAACATAAGTGCCGATACAGAAAACGCGATGTATTTAGCATCTCTGAATATTCCCGTATTCTATTCTCCCAATATGAGTATTGGCGTTGCTGTATTAAAACAAGCAGTAAAAATGGCGGCCAAAACGCTGCGTGATTTTGATGTCGAAATATTTGAGATGCATCACAAGAATAAAGCGGACGCCCCGTCTGGAACGGCGCTTATGCTGGGGAAAGAGATTGCTGCAGTTCGTGGTGCCGATCTTTTGGAGCCTAATTGCAATGGTAGTGGCGGGGTAGCCCCTGTCCCACGGCCAAAAGACAAGATTGGGTTTTCGGCTATACGCGCGGGGAGTTGCGCCGGCACGCATACTGTATTCTTCATGGGACAAGATGAGAGCGTGGAAATGACGCATAGAAGCAATTCTCGCGGTATTTTTGCTGCTGGTACGCTGATGGTAACGCAATTGGTATACAACAAAAAGAAAGCTGGATTTTACACAATGGATAATATTATGGCCGAAATATAGCGTGAGCGCTTCCTTTTGTGATACAATGAGACATGGCGGCACCATTAAGTCACTTCCTTGAAAATTAAAACATTTTGTCATGCAGTCATATTTACCGTCAGCAGTATGTTGACAGGAGGTTATTCTGCCCAATTATCATCCCAGATTGACCATAAAGGTATTAGTTGCGCGCGCATTGGGGCGATTTACAAAGCGCGGCAAGGACCACTTTGCTGGCCTGCAGATTATGAATATAAACCAGGGACCCCGCAAGAGGCGAACGTATTATCCCGTACCATCGTAAATTTTGTGGAAAACTCCGTAAGAGCAAATGTCAGCAACGAAACGGACCCTATTGTTATATCTATTCCGGACCTTCATGGGGCCGCAGAGGTTTATCCGGTTTTTGTCCGAGCTATCGAAGGTACACGCCGAAGGTATCCTAATAGACCGATCTTTACCATATTTTTGGGCGATTTCTCTCCTAAAGAAGATCCTATATATAGGCAGCAAATCGACGGGCCTTTAGAAAACATGCCAGATTCGTATCCAGGCTATTTTTGTGTAAATCTTGCGGGAGAACTCGCGGCGCTCGATAACGTTCATGTTATCACTATTTTGGGGAATCATGAAATGCAGCATCCATGGAGATTTTTGCAAATGTCCAGATTTTTTAGAAAGCACAACATTCCTTTCCTGTCAGATTATGACGAATGGATAAGGGAAGATTGGTACGATGTGCAAAATTTCGAATACAGCATAGAAGGTAGACCGCCAGTACCACGTAGTGAAACATTAGCCAGTTATTTGTTGCAAGAAGATAATTTTCATAACGAAGCTTTTAGGCACTTCCACCCGACTCAGCCATTCCATATAATTGGAAAAACATTAATTTTTCCGCACACTACGGCTTATGCTGCCTATGGTGGAACGGGAGATTTGTCGAAGTGTTATATCGATGGATTTGCTCAAGAGCTTGCGAAGGCGTGCACCGGTGCGTCAACACACGCCACGGAATCATGGGATGATGTCAATGATGGTGTATTTTGCAAAATCGCAAATAATTTTGCGTTGGCACTACACCAGCTTTGCGAAGCTAATCCTGGAGATGATTACCTGGATGTTATCGTCGCGTCACACGCGAAAAAAGAGCAAACACAAGATTTCCTGGAACATATATTCCAAAAGGGCCCTAATGCACGGATTAATGAACAAAATTTTCCGGGACAGTCGCACAGGTTCAGGGTTTTTATTTTTGGTGGGCATGGTCACTGCAATGTTGCTGAACTAATAAAAATTAATACGGGGGATGGTGAAATGCTAGATACAGGTTTCTGCGCTTCGTCAATATTTGGACAAGCGGCCAATTTCTCCGTTTTCGGGAGTGTTCAGCGCCCAAAGCCAATTCAAGCTCCGGATATGCCTCATGCCGCTTCTTTCCCAGTTAATCAATTTGATCCACCAGCTCCTGTCCCATATTGGGAAGCTGAAGAGCCCGATGACGGTAATGCATGGCCGCAATGGTTTTGTACAGAAAAGATGTTGCTAGCCGGTATTACCGTCGCTGTTTTTGCGGTGGTGGTAGGTTGCCTGTATAAAAGGCTTAGTAATCGCGCGATAGCTCGCCGCCCTATATGGTAATTTTGCTTAAATTATTACGCTAGCCTACTTTCCTCCTCCCCCCACCGAAAAAGCCCCGATTTCTGGCGAGTTATTTTTTTTGCACAAAAAGGGGAACTTGTACTATCTTCATTTGTGCGGGTATTTTTTTCTAGCGATGCAGGCGGGAAACATTGTGATTTTGCGTGAAAGCGATGTAGAACACAATACACTAGAGAAAACGTGGGAAAGTGTGTTGCGTGATATCACTAAGACCCTCGGCCCTGGGTGTTGCCAGAGTTGGTTTTCTCAGGTGGTCCCGCACAGTTTTACCGACGGCGTACTTTTAATGCATGCGACTAAGCGATTGGTAAAGGATAGGCTGTCATCGCAGTACCCCGAAGAGCTCCTCTTGTTTTGGCGGAAATACTTGCCTCAGGTTTCCTCTATCGAGGTCGTAGTTGCTAATCCCGATGCTGATTGCCCGCTTTTGCCGTCGTCATCTGGGGTGGAACACGAACCCGGTAATGCTAATGTTGACGAGCAAAGCGCCAACAATGAAACAGCCGAGCAATGCAGCTTGTTAGACAAGCGGTTTACCTTTGATAACTTCATCGTTGGAAAGCCAAATGAATTCGCATATGCCGCGGCTTTACGCGTAGCAGATTCTGATAAACCCCAATTTAACCCGCTTTTTTTGTATGGCGGGGTCGGGTTGGGCAAAACGCACCTTATGCATGCTACAGCCTGGAAAATTCGCACGAATCATACGAAGCGCCGCATTATGTACCTTTCCGCGGAGCAGTTCATGTATCAGTTTATTCGCTCCCTGCGCTTTAAAGATACGATGAGTTTTAAGGCGCAATTGCGCTCTGTCGACGTCCTAATGATCGACGATTTCCAGTTTATTGGCGGGAAAGAAACTACCCAAGAGGAATTTTTTCATACTTTTAACGCGCTAGTGGATAACAATAAACAGGTAGTAATTTCAGCTGATAAATCCCCGTCTGACCTTGAGAATATTGGTGATCGTCTTAAATCGAGGCTTGGGTGGGGGCTAGTCGCGGATATCCACCCTACAACGTACGAACTTAGGCTAGGGATCCTGCAGTCCAAAGCCGAGCTTTTGAACATAGATATCCCTAAAGATGTTATAGAATTTCTTTCTGCGAAAATAACGTCTAACGTTAGGGAGCTCGAGGGGGCGCTTAACAGGATTGTTGCGCAAGCATCGCTAGTTGGCCGCGCAATTACGTTAGAGACGACGAAGGAGGTGTTGCACGACCTTATCCGCTCTAACGAGAAATACGTTACCATGGAGGATATCCAGCAGCGCACATGCGATCTTTTCCGCATAAAAATGTCTGATTTGTTGTCGAACCGCCGGCAGCAGGCGTTTTCTAAGCCAAGGCAAATTGCTATGTTCCTTTGCAAAACGCTTACTACTAAATCTCTCCTCGAAATTGGGAGAAAATTCGGAGGGCGCGATCACACAACCGTTATGCATGCCGTGAAGAAGGTGCAAGAACTTTACGCTACGGATTCTGAGTTCGCTCATGACGTCGACGTTTTGAAAGCTTTATTGACTATTTAGCTGTTTGATAGATATGTTCTGTGAAAAAATGAGGCTGGCGAAGTTTTTATCATCGCGGAATGTGTGCTCCAGGCGCGATGCCGAGAAATTCATCAAAAATGGAGAGGTTTCTGTTAATGGCAGCATAATAACGACACCTGTATGTTTTGTCGATGGCCAAGATAGTATTGTTTTTAAAGGGGAGCCAGTGCTAAGCAGCGATAAATCTGCTAGCATTTGGCTTTATTATAAGCCTGTTGGAGAAATTACGACACACAAGGATCCACAGCACAGAACCACTGTTTTTGAGGCTGTTAAAAAATACGGTATAGGGCGCGTAATTTCCATCGGAAGGCTGGATATTAACTCGGAAGGGCTACTGCTTTTGACGGATGATAGCGCTTTAGCGTTCCAGATGGAAAAATCGAACGATATTGTGCGAACGTATAAGGTTCGCCTATTCGGCTCTATTGATTTGAAAAAGTTTTTGAGTTGTTGCCATGGGGCCGATACTTCACAATCTAAATTTAATATTGCTGAGGTATGTATTGATGGGTTGCGCTATAAACCTTTTATTGTAGAGTTTGAGGCGCCCCTTAGCGCCATACTTGGTACTCACAAAAATTTTTGGTGTTCTTTTAGGTTAATCGAGGGAAAAAACAGAGAAATCCGTAAGATCGCGAATTTTTGGGGGGCGCAGGTTAGCCGGTTGATCCGCACAGAATACGGGACCTTCCGTTTGGATAACATGAAGCCTGGGGAAATCAAGCGTTTTTCGCCCTGTCCCTAACAGCTTCAGTTTCTAATATGCAGCTTTGTTAATCAAATTTTAATGGTGTGGATATAACATTTATTGGGGATAATTTGATAACCTAAAGAAAATGTTGCGTACACTCTGGGGGAAAGTTACTTACTTTCGTTATATACTTGTTGTTTCGTGTGCTCTGCCATGGCATGTAAATATATGGTGCGAACAAAGCCCTCAGGTTGGCATAGAAGATATTATCAGTGCGATAAACTTGCTAACACCAGCTGACGCGAGTATATTAAGTAAACTGAACCAAATAAAAGGTATTTTGAACGGAAGCCCGACTATTCCAACATACAGACTAAATAAAATCCTTAATATACTAAACGAAGATATGCATGGCACAGTAGACTACAGCGTCAAAGCAATGCTTGGGGTCCCGGGTTTTCCATGCATGCCAATAGGGATCGCCGCCGCACACAGTCGTCTAAACGAAATACTTGATCTGTTGGTAAAATCAATTGCAATGGATAGTATTGGGAACGCAACGGACACCGCATTAAAAGAGAGTATTACTATATGGGGCAGGCTCAAGCAAGCGATTATCCAAATAAATGACGAGAGTTTAGGGCTGGGGAGCGCGGATAACCTGTCCCTTGCAGCCTATAATGTTAATAATGTTTCGATATGCCAGCTTCTGCAGTTTGTACAAAACAGCTTACTTGGTACGGCAAGCCTTTTAAATTGGGGGGATTTGTCTGCCCAAGATGGTGGACTCGTATCGTTGATAGCAGCATTAAAAACTGACGTTTCTGCGCTTACAGTGTTTACTAATGGCGATTTACCGCTGAAGGACGCAGAGATTCGCGCAGCTATTAATGCGTGCCATGGAACGCTCAAATCCATGTATGAGGCATTGCTGAAGATCGTAACGAATAGGGCGTCGTCGTTTTTACAAGCAACAGAACTACCTGCAGATAACGCGTTATTAGCACACTTTTCGCAGTACGGTATTAATGGCCAACTATCACAAATAAAGGATATTCTATTAGCTCTTGAGCAAGCCCCCGCAACAACAAATATAATAAACTTAAGCAATATTACGCGCACAGCGGGATACATATGGCCAATGCTTTTAGCAAAGGTTGCAGCTAGCGCAAATGCTACGGAGAAAAAGGTGTTGATTGGGAAGTTTGCCCAGCCCGGCCTTACTTTGATGAATTGCCTGTACGACATTGGCAAAGAAATTTACATGAACCATATAAATGCTGTCGAGAATGCTAAATTACGGGAGTTACTGCTCAAAACCCCAGCAATAGCTTTTATCTCAGGTACTGTAGCGGAAGAAAACCCTGATGTACCAGAAGGGGGCGAAGTAGACGAAGGGGAGACAGGGGCCTTTAGCGGTAATTATAATAGTAGCGAATCAATTTTATTTGTAAATAACCCAATTTTAAGTATTGAACAGTTACATCAATTTATAAAGGCCTTAAGCCAGGAATCTGAGGTGGATAATGAATTGTCTGCGTTTTTTCAAGAACATAACCTTGATCCCGATTTATGGTACAACTACGGACAGTTGGTCAGGATGATCCTGTACCCCTCCTTATATTCCAAGCAAGAGCAATTATACGAATTATTATCAGCTCCTTTAGTCGAAAAATTAGATGGTGCTGTTGTGGTTGAGCCAAGCGACGTTGCTCCATGGTTTTACATTGCGGATCTGGATGGAGCGGCTTCACTACATGCGACATGGCAGTTCGTAAGAAAGATACTAGGGAATGGGCCGGCATACCTTGGAGCAACTATATATCAGGAAGAGGAGGAAGAAGGACAAGAGCAAGAACAGCCGGTAGAGCTTGGAGAAGAACCAGGAGAAGGAGGAGAACCAGGAGAAGGAGGAGAACCAGGAGAAGGAGGAGAACCAGGAGAAGGAGGAGAATTGGGAGAAGGAGGAGAATTGGGAGAAGGAGGAGAATTGGGAGAAGGAGGAGAATTGGGAGAAGGAGGAGAATTGGGAGAAGGAGGAGAATCGGGAGAAGGAGGAGAGCCAGAAGAAGAAGATTTCATGGGATTTTCTACTGCATATAACGGCGCTTACAACAGTAATGACGCAGCAACGGTGGCCATTAACGAATTAATTAAAGCTGCGGTTAGTTCGCCTATAACGACCCAACAAGCATGCTACGAAATATTGGATCCTTTGTATGCCCTGGTATATCAATATTTCGCAGAAATAGCGGATGTAGAAAACGTGGCGGAACTTAATGCCCTTACTAATGAGCACTTACTTACTATGTTGAACACATATGCAAGTAGTGTAGACGGGGTTTATTCTGGTATATTGCCTTCTGCATATAGTAATTCTCTTCCGTTAAATATTGCTAAAATACTTGATAAGTGCAAAGACGTGAAGGAAACCATTATAGAGTGCGCGGTAAAAGAGCAGAAGTTGTATATGTACAGCACCACGCAGCGCGCGGCAATAGAAGATTTCGCAGCAGCAATGGCAGCATTTAACAGCGCCAAAACGGCATATGAAGCCGAACAAACGGAGGTAACGCAAGAGGCCCTGCTAAGCGCAAAGGACTCTCTCGCTACGGCAAACAACGCGCTAGTAACACTTACTGAGGATGTTTTTGAAGACTACTGCGCCATAGCCACCGCGTACGCAACGGCCGCTGCACAATATGGCAGTATCGCTGAGTTTTCTGCGGCAGTTTCGACCTTCAACGATACGTATACAGCCTACAAAGGAACTCCTGATTCTGCTGAGCTAGTTAGCGATTTGCAGGCAGATATTGCCAAATTAGCGGTAGCGAATAGCACGTTACCAGATCCGCAAAATTGTCAGGATATCCAAGAGTACTTCACACTAGTAAATAGCTACACCACAGCGGCAACGAATTTCAGTGAGTTCTTAACGCAATCTGCTGCTTTCGCCGAAGCGGCTGGTGAGTTTCAGGAGGCGTTCGATGGGTATGGCGATGGTACTGGGGAAACAAGTCTTCCTGCACTAGAGGATGCTATATCAGCGCTATCTGCAATACAAGATGATGTAGCCAATCTGCCAAGCGAGTACAGCACAGCTACAGCGGAATACATTACGGCCGCAGAAGCGTACGGTTGGATTGAACGATTTGCTCAGGCTGTTGCTACTTTTGCTGGCAGCTTTGATATGCAATCGGCTGGGGACCTAAACACTGCAATCTTAACGTTGACTAACGCTTACAGTACTGTGCTTACGGTGATTACTGAGGATAATTTCGCACAATACCGTAGCGCCGTTAATGAATTCTTTGAGGCATGTATTGGGTACAATGGCATCGTACAATTTGACAGCACTGTTACAGATTTGGGTGATGATATTAGTAAGTGTAGTGGTAACACCATAAATGAAAAACTCATTACTTTATCGGCAATTCAAGAGGACATGGGGGAATCATCATTGTCAGATGTTGTCACCTTCAATACAACTGTGAGGGGATACGTTGACACCGTTAAAGCATACTATAATCTTTCCCAGTTCGCCACTGCGGTTGAGGATGTCAATACCGCAGCCAGCGTGTATGATGGAGGAGATGGCGCTAACGTAGTACTTGCAGTAGAAGAGCTGGAATCAACGTATGAGCTCGTTAAGTCTGAGCTAGAGGACTTGGCCACTTTTGTCGCTGCAGCTAAAGCACTTAGCGCTGGGATACAGTTTATTGCTACAGCATCAAATTTGCGCGATGTATATGGTGATATTGAATCAGAGGAACGAAACGTTACAAAGGAGCTATTGCAAAGTATGATTGACTCGATGACGCCAGAATTGGTTGACCAGCAATTTTATGGTGCGGCTATCGCGTTTGTGGGAGCTATCGGTGTGTCCGAAGACTTAGATGGTGTCTACGCCACATTAAATAATGCTATTTCCGGTTTTGAAACTACTTGTAAGCCAGCGATAACAGATAACGCTGCTACAGCTCAACCCGCAATCGCAGACAAAATCGTAGCAGCCAAAGATGCATATAACGATGCTTATCCAGATGTTTTAGGTGCAATAGGGAGCGCGAAACTAACATTAGAAGGGATTGTAAACAACGCAAAGGATACACTAGATGGTGAGGCTGCGTCGATAAAAACAGAAATCATTTCAGTTTTTGATGAAGGTGGAGTTGAAACACAAAGCAGTACAATAAAAAACAATTTTATTACTGTGACTGATAATTTTAACACTGTCTTAGCGGAAAAAAATGAAATCGTTGCAGAGTATTACCACGAGCTTGAGGAAAGCACAAATAGCAGCATTGCTGCGTTTGCCCCCCAGATAACATCATATTTTTATGCTACAGAGGCGGAGCTGGAGTTTATGCTTGGTGCGCCGCTAGATCACCCGGCTGATATCACTATTTGCGGCTTACTTAATGGTATCGCGTTTGAGTGCGGGGCCCAGCTGCTGATTAACTACATAGGAACGCCTTGTGATCCGGGGCTTGAGTCATACGGAACATTGTATTCGAAATTAAGGACTCTGGAAAATGAGGAGATCATAGAGAGTATTCTTAATGGTATTACAGAAGAAGAAACGCCAGGAGATGAAGGCGAAGATGAAGGTGACGGCGAAGGCGGGAGCGCATATGGCGGAATTAATGAAAATGATGAAGGCGCCCCAACAATAGAGGAAATAGTAACGAGTAATGCTGATGCGATTAGGACTGCCCTTGGGGCCCTAGTCGGCACAATTAAGTATAAATACAAGGATTTGGTGTATGGTGCTGAGACGTCAAATTACGCCGGAGAAAGCGCTGCGCCTTTTTTGCACGTTTTTAATGCGATCAAGGCGCTCAGAGATACCAGCCTTACAGCCCTCGATTTAACGGATAATACGCTACAAACCTCGCCAACAGCGCAGCTTGTGGCAGAGATTAACGCGCTAAGTAGCTCTTTACTTACGGTAGAATAGTTCGGCGACACAGTAATGTATGAAAAATGAAAATAAATATTTGTGGCGGGAGTATTGGTGAGTATTGCTGTAATAACGAAGAAAGTACCGCCGCCACGAAAACCTACGCTGGCAACGCTAAGAGCGCCATACATCCACACATCGCAGCAAATAGCAAGAAAATAAGCACAAATTATGGGCTATCTTTTGATGTTTATTTTGCCGACGAATTGCCCATATAATTAACATACGAGCAAAGTTGCAACAATGTCTTCGTAGAGTGTTTTTTGTTTTGGCTTATTTTTTATTTTGTTGAACCGGTTCAATGTTTTGAGTTTTAGTTAGGGTTTTTTAGTTTAGAGGAGGCTTACCATGAAGTATTTAGTAAAAGTATTGAGTTCGAAAAGGACTGTTCCCGCGTGGTACAGGAGTCGAGCTCCAGATTAGCAAGAGAAAAGGCCCGTAAGATTTGCGGGCCCTGTTACAGCAGTAGACTATGCACAATGGCAATAATGATGGCGCCGTTATTGTTGCGTGATTGCGTAGTCTGCCTATTAGCGGATCAAACGCAACATTAGCCATTAAAAAAGGTTGTTGCGTTTTTTCTGTTAATCGGGATAGATTCGGGCGAGCTTTCTTTGATTCGTTTGTTTTTTATGAGCAAAAAGGTCGCTTGCTGGGCCATTCTTCAAGATGAATTTGGGGAAGAGCTGGTTTTGGCTAATAACAAGTCTGTCCTCAAAAAAGTGCAGGGGACAAAGAAGAAAAGGGAGGAAGAGATACGGTATAACCCTGCTCCGTCTGTATCATCTGCGCGACCTGTACCGTCTCCGCCGTCACATACTAAAAGCATTACCCATACTCAAAAAGCAGATGTATCAAATATTTCCTCTATAACCGCTCTAAAAGAAGCGGTTCATGCGTTTAATGGGTGCGAATTAAAGAAAACGGCTACTAATACTGTTTTTGGCGATGGCCCTACACCGTCAGATATAATGCTTATAGGAGAAGCTCCCGGGTTAGAGGAAGATAAGCAGGGCCTCCCATTTGTCGGCCAAAGCGGGAAGTTGCTTAGTAAAATGCTGGAGTCTATCGGCCTATCGCGCGAAAAAGTATACATAACGAATGTTGTGAATTGGCGTCCGCCAGGAAATCGCGTCCCAGAACCTGAGGAAATAGAGCAATGCCGGCCGTTCCTAGAAAAGCATATAGAGCTTATCAATCCTAAAGTGATAGTTTTGCTTGGGGCAACTGCCATGCGCGCTGTGCTGCAGATTAATACTGGACTATCCAGAGTACGAAATGTTTGGCATTATTATACGGCGGTCGGGGAGAAAAAGATCAAAACAATGGTGACTTTCCATCCCTCGTATTTGCTGCGATCGCCGGGGCAAAAAGTGTTTGCGTGGGAGGATTTCATGATGTTAAAGGAAGAGACCAGTGAGTGTGACCGTTGAAAGCGAGGCTTTAGGCGCAAAGAACAGCGAGCAGACCGAACCTACTTTTTTAACACGTCTTGAAAGGGGGAGGAATGTCATAAAGGATGCTGTCCAAAATTTTCCGCTGCTTCCTGGGGTTTATCGGATGCTTGGTGAGGATAAGGAGGTTCTATACATTGGCAAAGCGAAAAACCTGAAGAATCGGGTCGCTTCTTATACCAATGTTAATGAGCTGTCGTACCGGATAAGGCGGATGGTTAGTAATGTGCATAGTGTAGTTTTTTCAGTGGTTCCGTCGGAGTCTGCGGCAATTTTCCTTGAAGCCGACCTGATTCGGACGCTAAAGCCTATGTATAATGTAGCACTGAAAGATGCGACGCCATTCGTTTCTATTAGTATCAGCAAGGATCACGATTTCCCTAGGGTCGCCAGGCACCGTGGAGTATTTAATCATGAAAAGGAAGAATATTGCGGGCCTTTTTCTTCAGCGAAAAGTGTTGACGAGGCGTTACTAAATATTTATAAAATATTTAAACTTAGAGGGTGTTCCGATTCTTGTTTCGCCAAAAGAACCCGGCCATGTTTGCAATACGATATGAAGCGGTGTTCTGCGCCATGTGTTGGTAAAATAGATAAGCAAGAGTATGCAGACGCCGTTAAGCATAGTAAGGATTTTTTGGCTGGGAAGGTTGTGTGCATCCGCGATTGCCTGAAAAAGGAAATGCTGGCCGCTAGTGACGACCTTGCTTTTGAAAAAGCGGCGCGTTGCCGAGATTCTATTCGAAACCTCGAGCGATTATCCGATATAGAAAAGGAGACTACCGGAGGGCTGCAGGATGTTGACGTTATAGTATTACTTCATGGCGAAAATACAGAGCATAGTATCGTCCAAGAAACAGCCTTCCCATGCGTGTATACTCTAATTATTCGCAACAATACATATTTAGGGGGGGATACATTTTTCCTTAACAATGAGGCGAATTACCTTACTCCAAGCGAAAACATAGAGGCCTTTATTCAGCAATTTTACCTTGATCGGACGCCGCCACGCCGTATCCTCCTGAATTATTTGCCAGAAAACCAAGATCTTCTTGAGTGCGCCTTAAAGGAACGGCATGGCGTTAATACGCGTATTGAGTTTCCTAGACGAGGAAATGGGCGGAAGTGGATTCAAATCGCTTTAAAGAATGCTGCGGAGCAAAGCCGCTATGAATCTGCAAAACAAACCGAATTCGGCGAGAACCTCAAAAAAATCGCAGAAATTTTTGTTCTACCGCAAGTTCCTAAACGCGTCGAGATATACGATAACAGCCATATCCAGGGGAAATATGCATACGGTTGTTTTGTCGTTGCTACACATGAGGGATTCGACAAAAAATCGTATCGCAAATTTGCTGTAAATCCGCGCCGAGAAGGAGCAGTTGGGCAGGGCGGGGATGATTTCGCAATGATGGAAGAGGTGATTAAGCGGCGCGTGAAGGACCCAGAAAAAAACCCTCTACCAGATTTAATGTTAATAGATGGTGGTGCTGGGCAGGTCACCTCCGTAATGAAAATTTTAAGAGAGTACAATTTGGAGGATATCATGGTTATCGGGATCGCCAAAGGCCCTGATAGGAACGCCGGGCGGGAGCGGTTTTTTTTGCCAGGCTGGGCGCCAATTTCCTTGCCCCAAGATGATCCAACCTTGTTTTTCTTACAACGAGTGCGTGACGAAGCTCACCGCTTTGCTATTAGCACGCATAGGGATGCTAAAGCCCGCAGCATAACAAAGTCTCAGTTGAGCGATATTCCTGGGGTAGGTAACACGCGAAAAAAACTTTTGTTGCAAAAGTTTGGCTCGGTTCAGCGAATTCAAAAGGCATCTGTTGAGGAATTGTGCAGTGTTGACGGTATTTCGAGAGCTTTAGCAAAGGTAATCCTCGACTTTTGGCGTTAGCGGAGCCATGAAGTTAGTCGCGAAGTAATTCGTATACAGAATCCAACAGTTTTACTCCGTAGGACAGCCTTGTTTTTAGCTGTTTTAGAGCCTCCCAATCCCGCTGTTCAAAAGCCCGCTGAATCTCGCGTTCAATCTCAGCATTAAGCCCCTTAATCGTGGTTGCAAATTCGGGACGCTCGCTTGGCTCCAAAGCAAATAACTTTGTACTCAAACAAAGGATGTCGTCGGGGATGTTGGTATTGGTGTGGCTACCTATGACGCCCTGACAATTTGCATCTTCAAGATCTGCGTCCAACATATTTCCGGCGCCAAAATGTTTGAAAAGGGCATCAAGGCGCCCAATTGGTGACTGCATTTTTTTATAGTTTTCGTGTGTTTTTTTCAATATCTCCTCATTTTTCGGCAAGAAATAGCGGCAAATTGCGAAGTACCTGCTCCGCAGATCTTTCTCGCAAATAAGAAAAGTCGGCGATATATTGAAAAATTCAAAAATAGACAGATTAGCGAAGTACTTTTCTATTTTTTCGTAGTCTATCTCTAGTTGCGCCCCCAATTGCGAAAAGCTTGCTTGGTTGGCGATCTGCTGTTCGGATTGCATAGTCCCCGTATTCCTCCACTTACTACGATCCCGCTAGTGACGTTGGCGTTGATCATTATGATTCACGCTGCGATGGTCACAGACAAATGATTCACAAGTCAAGTATTTTTATTAGCCGTGTCAGCACCCTACATATTTATTTGTGTACAAGATCAAACACATGTGAGAAAAAATATGTGGTGAAAAAAGCCTGAAAAGCCCGAAAAAAAAAATACAGTATTCACAAAATGCAAAAAGGCCTCCAGAATGAAGTTAGAAAAAACAAACAGGAGATCAATATGCAGATCGTACGCCGTTGCGCCAGAGAAAAGTGAGCTCATGAAACAGTATGAAAAGGACGTTGCTGCTTGGGAGGTGCTCAAAGCGCAAGGCGTCCCGGCGAAAATAATCCAGAGAACGATTCTCCGACTGGTGAAAAATACCGTGTAATAAGAGGCGAAATATCCATGAGGAAGAACGAGAATAAAACAAATAACTGTCAAATTATACACAATTTCGCCGAAAAAACATTATTTTTTATGAAGTGTCTAGGAGTAAGGAGTAAGGGGGCTTCCCGCTAGATACAAGATTCCTCCATACTTGTTTCAAGTGCTTGTCCCAACTACTGAATACCGCGCATTCCAAGGGATAGCGGCATGTGTAGGGTGCCCAGGGCTATTAGCGACAAAAGTTACTTTTAGGATTTTTGTGGTATGATCTTTGTGGTACACTAGTGCCGTTGCGTTGATACCATTCCACATGAAGTAACTATGAAAAAGATACTTTTGCTAGCTGGTGCCGTTGCTTGCACTGGACACTGTGCAGGCGATGCACAAACCGACAACGGTCTGTCGAGCAACATATTAAGCAGAGTCTATTATGGAGTAAAAGATTCCCCTTGGCAGGCATTTTGTTCTATTGTATTATGCGCCGCCTTTACTTGCAGCGCTTTTGTTGCGAAGCGATACCTACCTGGTTTTCTGGGGAAATACGCATTGCGTGTTTCTTCCACAGCATCTATAGCTGTACTTGCGTATCTCTGCTATGAATGCCGCTATATCCTAGTGGATGATGTCTACGATATCAAAAGATACCCCTATGTACTTATCGCGAAGGAAGTTGATTCGCTAGATATGCTAAACATTATCGGAGAGCGTAATATGGTAACTAAGCATGTACGATTTGAAGCAGGAAGCCAGTTAACAGAGATAGAAGATCGCGCTTTTGAGAATTGCGTCGCTCTAGAAAGTATCATTCTTCCGGGAAATGTCCGGAGTATAGGCGATGAAGCGTTTGCGCAGTGCTGCTCTTTAACAAGAATTACTTTGCCGCCAAATGTAAATATTGGGTGGTGGGCTTTTTGGGAGACAGGTTTACAACACGTATACTTTAGCAGCGCTCCTGAAAGCAACAACATGGAAGGGTTTCTTATGAATAAATTTTATTATACGAACCTACCACGGGGCTGTACAGCCTCTTCCCCCAATGGTGATATTTGGCCATTGCCCTTCGTTCCTCCTTTGAGTTTTGGCGTATGAAAACCAAAAAGCCACTAACAAAAAACGAATGGATCGAACCACTAGTAGCAGAGGATGAGGCTCTCCTAACAGTCCGAAGCGTAAAGCAGCCCCCATAATCGGTGGCTTTACTATTGCGGCTAATTCAGGGTCTTTAGAAGAAGCTATGAAATTGAGCCCCCAACTACACTTTACGCACAACAAATTTCTGAAAGCACTGCTCGATTTTCTGCAAAAACTCGGGAGCAAAACAGTCGCTATGCATCGGCAGTCTTTCTTTATCAAAACATTCCTGTAGGGCGTACGTTTTAACCCCGATCTCACGCAGGCTTTGCGCAATTTGCAAAATATCATCTTGTTGCAAGAGTTTGGGATACACCGTCGTCCTGCATTCAAACTCTACTCCGGAATTTATCAAAATATTTAAGCTTGTTTGCGCCAACCGCCCACTCCCTCCATAAAATGTTACTTTTTCATATTTAGCAAAAGGAGCCTTGATATCGAAACCGACCCAATCGACAAGGGGAAGGACTTTCTCTAATACGCGCGGTACAGCCCCAGACGTATGCAACGCCACGCGAAACCCTTCAGCCCGGACTTGCTGTATCCCTTCCATAATTGCCGGCTGTATCAGCGGTTCTCCCCCGCTAAAGACTACCCCTTCAACAAACCCCTTGCGCTGGCAAATCTCCTTAAACACGTTTTTCCACGATAATTTGCTATTTTTTGCGGGTTGTAGCAGCCTGTTTTGGCAATATGGGCACCGCCAAAAGCACCCCTGGCAAAAAACGACAAAAGCCGAGGTTACCGTCGGGAAGTCAATTGTAGTGAACGGGGACAGCCCCCCAACTATAATGCTATTGACGCTATTCCTACCACTAGGCACGCTATACTCCTCATTTCCTCGTTATAGATGACAAAGTCGCTTTCAACAATTCCTCTGTAGAAGAAAAATTCCTGCTTCCAACATTCATGATCGCATTCCTAGCCTCGGTCCGATCGTATCCTAATGTTGTGAGAGCTTCAATAACATCGTGCTCTAGCCCAGATTGTATACGATTGGATTCGGAAGGGGCGAAATTTTCGTTCTTCAAAAGTTTCGAGTTTTTTAATTCAGCAATGATTCGCTCTGCCCCCTTTTTTCCAACCCCACCAGCTTGCGTTAAAACATCTGAGTCTTGGTTTAAAATGGCTGAAACTAGGTCGCTAATGCTTAAGGCGGATAAAATCGATAAAGCAGCCTTGGGGCCAAGCCCCCGTACACCAATGATTTCGCGGAACCAAAGCTTTTCATCATACGACAAAAAGCCGCACAAAAGCTGGGCGTCTTCGCGAATGATATGTGCAGTCCACAATATCACCTCTCCTCCAACGGCCGCCGCCTCTATCGTCTTTGTGGAGCATAGGACCTCGTAGCACACGCCGTTAATGTTCAGCACAAGGCGGTCGTTGAAAATCTCCTCGACCACCCCATGCAGCTTCACAATCATACTTATTTTCCTTCCCTATTTTCCTGATTTTGCTGGAGGTTCAGCTGGCGTTGTAAAAGCTGAAGACCTTGCGCGCCATGTACATAGGAAGCACAGGCATCCTAATATAGACGACACCAACATCAAAATAAAAACGCCGTTCCAGCCGAAGGAATGCTCGGCAACGTATGCTGACCCAACGCCTGCGGTGGAAAAGCCCATATATCCTAATGTTCCAACAAGGCCAGTAGCCGATCCAGCGGCTTTCTTCGAAGAGAAGTCCACGGCAGCAACGCCAACTACAGTCTGCGGCCCGACTACAAACAATCCAATAGACAGCATAATCAGCGCATGGGAAACCGGCATTCCCGGCGGAACCAACCATAAAGCGGCAATTGAAACCGAAAGGCCTATCATGCAAAAGAACCCTGTCCGCCCTCGATATCCGTGAAAAACCCGATCTGACAGCAAACCAGTTACAATAGCCCCGACAATCCCAGCCATATTAAAAATGGCCGTCTGGTAGCCCGCAAATATCAGCGAACTCCCCTTAGCTTCGCATAAAAACATTGGCGCCCAGTAAAACACACTCATCTTCACAAAATAGGTGAAAAAATTGGCGGCGCCCATGGCCCACACCATTTTATTGCGCAATACGCGCTTTATGAGAATTTCAAAGGATGACATGCTTGCGCACTCGTCCTCCTCCTTGCGACGACTAACTTTTGCGTGCTCTTCGGGGCTTGGCAGGCCGACGGCTTTTGGATCGTTACGCAAACCGAAAAACGCAAAAAAAGCAATAACCAGGCTTAACAGCCCAGGTATATAAAAAGCAAAACGCCACCCTAAGTATGGCAGAAAAAAGGCGATAACAACGCCGATAAAAGCGCTTCCCATTTGTAAAGAAGAAGTCCAAATTGCCCACATTACGCCGAATTCCTTCGGGGTAAACCAATGGGCCAAAATTTTAGCGCATGCCGGAGCCCCAGTTGATTGGCAACAAGAGTTGAATGCCCAAATTACTATCATCAGCCAAAGGCTAGATACTCCGCCCATAAAAATATTGGCTGCAGCCGAAAGAAACAGCCCAACCGCCAAAAACGCGCGGGCGCTGCTGTTGTCGCCAAAGATACCACTAATTACCTTTCCAACCCCATATATAACGCCAAAAATGGTCGCGATCTGCCCTAAGGCGGACTTCGAAAAACCAAGCGATTCGCACATCTCCGGCATTGCAAACGACAAATTTTGCCTAACGAAATAAAATGCCGCATACGCTAGCATCAAAAAGAACATCGTTCGAAATCGCCAGTATGCGTACAGCGAACTTTCTGTATCGTTTTTGCTTTCTATCAAGCTAAAATTAAAAAACATTGATTCTATTGGATAAAAACGAAGAACGTACGCAGGGTAACTTTTTTCCCTTAAAAAAGCAAACCTATACGCTTTGCCAGCTCAACACCCTACACATTCCGCTATCCCTTGGAATGCGCGGTATTCAGCGGTTGGGACAAATACTCAAAACAAGCATGAGGGAAGTTCTCGCATCTGGCGGGGAGCGATGGTGCGGCCTTCTGCGTTTCTAGTGTTTTGGCGATTTTGATAGTGGTAACGGTGGTAGTAGCGTATCCACCAAGATTCCTGGAGATTTTGAATGGGCTGTAGTGTACATTCTGGTTTTCTGGGGGTTTTGATACGGCGGGGCCTGTATCCCCTGAGTTCCTTGGGAGTTCAAGTATTCGCAAAGTATTTACGATTCCTTAACCTTTTTGTGATATCCTTTAAATGGGGGAGCCATCCCAAGCCCCCGCCCACCCCAGGGGCCGGGCCGTAGCTGTCGTGATCTATATTCTTATAGTGCCACAAAAAGTATTAAGAAGTCAACCTATGTTCAGTTAATAATGTATGAAAAATGAAAATAAATATTTGGGGCTTAGTATTGGGAGAGTATTACTACAGTAAAAGCTTACTGCAAGCGTTGCGAAATTAACCCCCCAATAAATATTTGGGGGAGTAAGTATTGGGATGGTATTGCTGTAGTAACGGCGGCCCAAAAGCGTTGCAAAGTTAACCCCCCAATAAATATGTAGGGTACGAGAATGAACGGGTAGCATTGCATCTGCCACCGAAAGGATGTTACAATGCATGTGTAATATGATTCAAATTAGATATTATACGTGATTATAGAACAAAAGAAAATAAACGAATTAGCGGCCTCAGGCTCATTAATGTGTGAAAGAGCGGCGAAAATGGCAGTGAAAATTATGGCTTCATTGGCTTTTTGCGCACTTAGTGCATGTTATGCTTCTGATGAACCTGATGCGAGCGTTGATCCTGATGAGGCACGAGAAGAAGAAGTAGAAATACAGTCGGAAGAAGAAAGACAATTGGAAAGAGAAAGACTCTTGGAAGAAGAAAGACAATTTGTATCAAAACTTTCAGAAAGCGACCACCGGCAGTATCTCTTAAGAAGGAGCGGTGTCATGAATTCCATACCAATTAGAAATGGAGCTCAACGTATTGTTTCCAACGTCACGAATGTTCCACCAAGTCAACTAGGTGACGTTGCACCTGACTATAGTTGTGGTATCTTGGTCATTCCGTCCACAGTAACAAGCATAGAGGAAGAAAGTCTTTTGAACTGTGGTTATAGTGCTGTTACTTTTGAACCACCAGAAAGGTTGAAAAGTATAGGCGACAGGGCTTTTCAGGATTCTTGGATTCCCTCAATATGCATACCTGATAGTGTGGAGACCATTGGGAAGGACGCATTTAGATATAATAACTTCCTTGGTAGTGTTCAGTTTGGCGCCAACAGTAGGTTAAGCAGTATAGGACCCGGTGCATTTGCGAATTGTGAATCGCTCACTTCATTCAACATCCCTTCTTCCGTCCAATATATCGGTAACGGCGCATTTAGTGCAACCAGTTTAAACGCTGTAACAGCGTCGGAAACCAGCGTAAGGGCACAATTCAATGTGGACTGCCTAACAAATTCGATGAAAGCAGCATGGTTAAACCAAATCTTTGAGGGTACGCCTGGACATGGAGACGTATCTGAGAGCAATTATGGATGTAAAGTAGAATTCGTGAATCCAACGAATGAACGCGAGGTTGTACAAGAGTGGGAATATCGCCCTACAGACTCGGCGGCAAATAGTCGCGAATTGCAAGGCATGTTGCAACGCATGGCTCCATACGCAGTATTCAGTTGGCAATATCGTGATGGCAAGTGTTGGAAAGAAGCTCTGTCATATGGATATAATGGCGAAGAGAATGGAAAGCACGTCTTTGTTAACTACATAACATATGACGAAAAAGGTGACCCAGTAGTTCAACAATATAGTGAGCAAGCACCGCCCGAACAAATGGAAAAGGTAATTATTAGAGGTAGTGCGGAAATTCCAAGTAATTTAGCCGGGTCTATTTTTCAAGCAGCATGGACAACTGTAAAAGAGATAACACTTGAGGGGCCTTTTACAGAAATATTCCCCTACGCTTTTTTTGGGTGTAGCAATCTAGAAACATTTAATTTCAACGAAGAAGGGGGGGGCGACGAAGAAGAGGGGATCACACGAATTGGCTCTTACTCTTTTCGCAGTTGTTCTGCTTTACGCACAATAAGCATCCCTAGTAGCGTGCGAACGATTGATACCGGGGCTTTCTGTGATTGTGAGGCACTACAAAAAATTAGCTTGCCACAGGACAGCCAATTAAAGTATATCGAGAACTATGCATTTAGGGATTGCCCTAATCTAACAGAGGTCTCGTCACCTACCCAACTGCCGCTTAACTCCATAGGGGCATACGCTTTTTCCGGCTGTTCTTCTTTAAAATCTTTAGCAGTATCTCTAAACCAACCAACGATTAATAGGGGAGCCTTTTGCAATTGTGAAAACCTTGAAGCACTCACTTTTAGCTCTTTTGCACAAAATAGCCGTGCGTCATCATTTATCGGGGATGAAGCGTTTAAAAATTGCTCTTCTTTAAGAGCAATAGACGGAGCCGTTTTACAAAAATGTACTAGTATAGGAAAAGATGCTTTTTCTGGTTGTACCGCGCTGGGAGGGACTATACCAATCAATGATAAAGTAACAATAATTCCAGAAGGAGCTTTCCGGGGGTGCCGCGGGATTGAAGGGGTTACTTTTGGTGACGAAAGTCGATTGGAGACCATAGGGCCGGAAGCTTTTTCCGGTTGTGCTTCTGTAACAAGAATAAATATTCCTTTGTTGGTCAATAGAATAGGACCATCCGCTTTTGCCGGCTGCTCAAATTTGAGAAAAATCGTGATTTCGCCGGAAGAAGTAACAGGAATAGAAATAGGGCCAAGTGCATTTGCAGCTTGTTCTTCTTTGAAAGCAATACATCTTCCGGCTGAGGTGGAAAAAATTGGGCCAAATGCTTTTGCTGATTGCACAAGCCTGGAAACGGTTGTTATCGACAGATATACCATGTGTAACAGAGATCTCAGGGATCATAAAATGGTTCATGGTCAATATAAGAACATGACGCCGTTGCAATCTATTGCTGACGGAGCCTTCCAAAATTGCTCCTCTTTAGCGAGAGTATCATTGCCTTCATCAGTTCAACGCATAGGAAGGTTTGCTTTTAAGGGATGTGCCGCGTTAACTGACATAGACAGGGAAGTAGAAATTTGCTATAAACCTCTTTGCGTAGAAGAGTCTGCTTTTGAGGGCTGTACTGCGTTGCCTAGCATGATCAGGAGGGTACCTATGCAAATTGGAAAATTTGCGTTTAAAGGATGTCCTTCTATAGGAAAAGTGGAGATCGATCTTTATGGAACAACAATCGATTATAGTGCGTTTGCTGACTCTGGAGTAACACAGATCGTTTTTCATTATGACGATGCGCGTGAATTGGACACACCACAAGAACGAAAAGAAGAACGTTGTAACATCCTGAAGGACGTATCTAAGGTGTTTTCCGGAAACGCTAGTTTTTTTAATCCAATGTGTAAGGTAGAAATAATAAAGACTATACGTGATCCGAGGCACGACAGAAGACCAGATGATCGCGGGGGAGGATCGCTTGATGATCCGAGGTATAGAGGACCATGTGATCCCCGTAGGAGGCCGTTTGGCGATGAGCCGAGGTATAGAGAACCAGGTCGCAGGAGAGGACAGCCTGACGATGGTCCGGTGTGCGGCTTGAAATGGCTGTCTGACGATGATCCAGTGTGTGGCTCGGAAGGGCTGTTTCCGAGGTACAGCAGAAAACTAGGTGATCGGTTGTCTGACGATGATTCGATATACGGAAGATCAGGTGATCTCAGGGGAAGGCCGTTTCCGGGGTACGGCAGACCAGGTGATCGCAGGAGAGGACCGCCTGACGATGAGCCGAGGTATGAAGATCTCAGGGGAGGACCGCCTGACGACAGAAGACCGAATGAAAGAAAGTTGTTCACTTTGCGCTACTGGCCTGCTGGCTTGCAGTGGCTTAATCCAAAAAAAACGCCGCCCGAATTTATTACGCAAGGAAAAGGAGGCTGGTGGTTCGAGGACGATATAGGGAAAGAACTAGATAGAGCACTAGAAGCGCAAAAGGCAGCAATGGATGAAGAGTGAGCAGCCCATTAAGCGAGTACTGAACGCCCTGCTTATGCTCTAACACGACGTACCTGCCTATCTCCTCGATAGGCAGGTTGGGTTCGATACAAGTTTAGTAGGAGTGCATGATTGACAAGCCAGAAAGCAAGAAGAAATAGCTGCTGAACCAGGGTTTAGGGATGAAGGATTCGGCAAAGGCAGCAAGATGATTTGCCAAACCCAATTATTGGGGGGCCCAATTATTGAGGGACCCAATTATTGGGAAATCACCACAATGCCAACCCATTTTCAGTTAAGAATGTATGAAAAATGAAAATAAATATTTGGTTGGAGTAAATATAGGCGAAGTATTGCTGAAGTAGACCGCCCACCCCGCAAGATAAATATCCTGCGGGTGGTGTTTTCTCCAGTATTAAGATTCGTAGGTTACTCTGTCTCCATTCTTGAATACTACTGTCCACGGTAGCGTTTTCGTCATACTGTCAATATCAGCTTGCACGAGATCAGTATTCGAAAGGTCGAGCTCGAAGAGCTTTTCCTGTTTGCCGGCAATAGCGCTGATGATGGCGTTATTCGTAGGATTGGTAATGCTCAGGATTCCTAGGACGTAGGATTTAAGTTGTTCGGAATTCTTCGCTGCGAGAAGAGATGGTGATAGAGCGACTTGGAGGGTGTTGAGGACAGATGGAATGGTTGTCTCTTGCCAAGTCGTAAACCCGTTAAGCACTTTACTTAGTATAGCAATGAGTCCCTTCCCTGATGGCTGGCAATTTACCTTTATTGATTGAATTGGTGCTTTGTCAAAAGCACCGTTTCCAATTGTCGTTACAGAATCAGGGATTGTCACGGAGGTAAGTTGTGTGCCGTAAAAAGCCAAGCTTCCAATTGTCGTTACAGAATTAGGAATTGTTACAGAAGTAAGTTGTGTACCGCCAAAAGCCCACTCTCCAATTGTCGTTACAGAATTAGGAATTGTTACGGAGGTAAGTGGTGTCCGTGCAAAAGCCCACTCTCCAATTGTCGTTACAGAATTAGGGATTGTGATTGAGGTAAGTTGTGTGCCGTAAAAAGCATCGGCTCCAATTGTCGTCACAGAATCAGGGATTGTTACAGAAGTAAGTTGTGTGCCATCAAAACCACCAAGGTAAGTCACAGAATCAGGAATTGTTATGGAAGTAAGTCGTGTGTTGCTAAAAGCACCGTCTCCAATTGTCGTTACAGAATTAGGAATTGTTACGGAAGTAAGTGGTGCCAAACGAAAAGCACCGTCTCCAATTGTCGTTACAGAATTAGGGATTGCTACAGAGGTAAGTCGTGTGCCGTAAAAAGCATGGCTTCCAATTGTTGTTACAGAATTGGGGATTGTTACAAAGGTAAGAGGCATACTGTAAAAAGCATAGTCTGGGATTTCTGTAACATTGTTGGAAATAATAACGCCTCTTATTAGACCACCGTCGAGTTTATCAACACGCTCCCAGCCAATTGTTGTCTCGTTATTAGACTGAAGGAAGTGCCTGGACTCGTCAGGCAAAATAAATATGCACGAATGCTCGCGCGAAAATTCATTTATTGGGAGATCATAAATATTAGAGATATTAGAATTGGTTAAATTGAAGTAAAAAATGCCGTTAATACTTGAAAGTGCTGAAGCCCCTGAGAAATTTGAGGAAGGTAAGGCTGTTAACAAACTGGCCACGTAGTGGCCTAAATTCGCGTCCTTAGCCACCGCATCCGAAAATTTAATGTTAAACCGCTCGACAGAAGAAAGATCCAGCCCAGCCCCCTCTAATACGCCTAGGAAGCATAGAATGTTTTGCGGCTGCGTTATCGTAAGTTCAAGTATAGATGGTGCTAACCCAGCAAGAGGAGTTCCAACAAAGGAACAAGAGTCAACAAAACCTAAGGTAGAAATATTGTTAGAACATCCGTCAAAAGAGCCCTCTGTTACTGACTCAGCGTCGAACAATATTACGCCGTGAAGGTCCCGAAAAAGATCATTAAATAAGTTATTAACTGTTGTGATGTGGGGGAATGAAAGAACCCAAGGCACGTCTCCTTGTCGCTCAATAGACGATAGCTGCCCCTCTGATATTTCGATGTTACTGATATCGAGGAAGCCACAGCCTCCGTTATCAAACATCTGCACTAATAAGTCCAAAGGTTCCTTATTTACCGCTAAAATTTCATTGATATAATCCACGGTTACTACGTGTTTTATCGAATCGTTAAACCTTATGTTAAGGGTTTCGAACATCTCTGTGTCAATTGAGTTACTTATTCTATCTAGTAGACTACGGATATTGTTAATTCTGCTATAGCAAGTGATATTTATTATGGAGCAGTAGCCAAAAGGGGAATCACTAAATCTCAACAAATCTGCTATTGCAAGGGAGGTGCCATGACCAAACGCTCCATCGGTTAGAAAATGTGTAAAGGATGGGACATTGACTGATAATCCATCTCCAACGTGTGCGTCGTAGTTAATGAATTTCAGAGCATTTGATAATTTTAGTGAATTAATGGAATTGCGAGAACAAAAGGCGCACTCTCCAATACTTTCGGCTGCCGAGATGTCAATTGATTGCATGACGTCATCATATTCGTATCTGAAAGCCCATCCACGCACATGCTTCAATCCCGGTGCAGAAAGGGAAAGCAGGTTGTCCATCCATGGTTTTGGCGTTAGATAGGGGAGCTTTCGCATTGGGATATTGATGTGGGTAGCGCTTGGCGACAGGGCAATAGCTTTTTGGAGAACATCGTTAGGAATATTAGCATTTGCATTACAAAATAGTTCTACTCCCGTAATATTCTCTCTATCATACCTATACCTTAAAAACGGCAATAAATCTGGATGCACAACTACATCCTCCAATATCCGATTAACACCCTGAAGTATATACCACCAATTTGAATCAATCCTAAAAGGATTACCCATAGAGCCAAACTCCACTTCGTCCAAATGTTTGTACGCAATATTGCCATTATTAATAATCTCCTCGCATAACTGCCTTACCGCTGACGACGGTGGAGCGCTGACTGCCCCCAAAAACTCAGCATATCCTGCGTTGCTTTGCCACAAAACCGCAGCAACCAGCCCAATCTTCAAAATATTCATAGCTAAACCACTATTTAAAAACCTCCCCAAGCAAAGAGTAGTAAATAAAGGTTAAGAAAAGATTTACGGGGCGGACCTAACCCTTACTCCTAGACACTTCATAAAAAATAATGTTTTTTTTGCGGAATTGTGTATAATTTGACAGTTATTTGTTTTATTCTCGTTCTTCCTCATGGATATTTCGCCTCTTATTACACAG
>JAIRNU010000030.1 GCA_031257945.1 Holosporales bacterium | reverse complement strand
TCGCTCCCCGCCAAACCACAGTAACACAAGGGGTGGGGGGCGGGCGCTTCCAACTAGATGCAAGAACTGCCATTACGCTTGTTTCAAGCGCTTGTCTCAACCGCTGAATACCGCGCATTCCAAGGGATAGCGGAATGTGTAGGGTGCTGAGAAGAACGACAGGGTGGCTTGCGCTGTCCGTAGAATTGTTGTACCGTGCACGAAGGTGGTTGTTTGAAATGGAAGGAATGGGGGATGCAGTTTTGGATCGTTGATACTTTTTCTTCTACTTTGTTTGAGGGGAATCCTGCCACTGTTTGCTTGTTGGAGAAGAAGTTAACGCAACCAGTCCTGCAAAAGATAGCGCAAGAGTTTAATACGCACGAAACGGTTTTCGTGTCTCCTTTGCAGCACCAGCATTTCCAGATTCAATGGTTTACGCCTACGGCTAACGAAAGCATTTGTGGGCACGGTTTATTGGCTGCTGCGCACGTTTTATGGAATGAGTTGGCAATCGAAGGGATAGACCAGAACATGATATACTTCGACGCTCCTAACGGGATTTTCGCTATTTCAAAGGATAGTGATCGGATTTCTATTCGGGTAACGAGGCGTTCGAATGAGCCAGCTGCCGCGCCAGACCGGCTGATTAATGCGCTTGGGATCCCCCCAATTGCGGTAAGTAAGTGCGGGCAGATATATATTGTGGAGTTGTTTAGTGTCAAGCAAGTTATGAAAATCGAGCCGGACATTGCTAAATTAGAGAAAGTCGCGTGCAGTGGGGTTGTTGTTACTGCCGAATACGGTAGCGATATACAGTATGATTTTGCATCGCGGTTTTTTGCGCCGTCAGTTGGCATAAAGGAGGATTATGCCACGATGTGGAGCCATTGTTTTTTGGGCCCTTATTGGGAGCAACGCCTTAGTCGCAATACTTTTATGGCGGTTCAAGCGGCCCAGCGCGAAAGCGTTATATTTGTGAAGTGTGAAGGGGATTATGTAGATGTTGCGGGGAATTGTCTCGTATCGGCTAGTGGTTTTCTGCACAGTGTTAGGGACTGGCGTTTTGACGGTGATTTGTTTAGTAACTCTTTGTAGGCTATGATATTTTTTAGTGAAAAGACGATTATTCCAATTGGTGGAACGACGGCGAGCGGGAAATCCGCTGTAGCCGCTGAGTTGGCTGTTGCTTTGGAAGGCGAGGTTGTAAATGCCGACGGCTTGCAGCTGTACAAGAATTTACCAATTTTGACAGCGCATCCGGGCGAAGGCATGCGCGAAATTGTTAAGCACCATTTGTACGGAGTGCTAGAGTGCAATGAGCCGTCTTCCGCGGCGGATTGGCTTGACTTACTGGCGGTTTGTCTTGAAGACAATAATACTGCAAATGCATTTATTACAACTGGTGGGACGGGATTGTTCTTTAGCTCATTACTGTATGGACTATCTTCTATCCCTAACATTTCCGATAGCGTGCGTTTCCAAGTGCGTCAGCAGGGAAAATCGATCATTGCGGCGTCTGGGGAGCCGGCATTGTACGCTTGCGTCGTAAAGAAGGACCCACTTATTGCAGGGCGAATACACCCTCATCACATACAACATTTGCTGCGAGCATGGGAGGTTATCGAGCAAACCGGGGTTTCCATTTTCCAGTGGCAAAAGGAGCCGCGCAGAAAGGTTGAATACCACCGCGCCCCTTTGTTCGTGATAGACTGCAATCGCGATGAGCTGCAAGACCGCATAGAGCGCAGGTTTAAAGAGATGATTGAAGCCGGGGTCTTCGAGGAGGTACGGTTGCTGCGGGATAGCACTATGGGCAAGTTTTTCCCTATCCATAAGGCCGTTGGCTATCAGGAAATCAAGAGGCACCTTGATGGAGAGTGGTCGCTTGAAGAGACCATAGAAGAAGTCGTAAAAAATACCTGTCAGTACGCTAAGCGCCAACAAACCTGGTTTAGAACGCAGTATCAGGCCGGTGATATAGTGTTAATTCCACCGGATTCTCCGCAAGGCCAAGCGTCTATGATTCTAAAAAAGTTATGTTCACTTAATAGCTAGCGTGTTCAAAAGTCAGATATGCATTTGTGGGGGGATGTCAGAAAACGTAAAAATGGCGGCTCTCCCCGGGGTTTCGCTTGAGATCGACGCCTTTTTGCGCTGCATCGCAGAGCGGGATTATTCTGTTTTGTGTAGCGGCGCAGCGAGTGGTTTAATCGGAGAGGTCGTTAAGTGCGCAAAAAAATATAAATGTGAGGTTAATGGCGCGGTCGTGGATTGTGAAATGTGGACCTATGATAACCTAACCTCCGTTACTTGTTTCGCTTCTTACACTGAGCGACAAACATATATGTTTTCAACAGCTGATAGGATTGTTTTTCTTCCAGGAGGACTCGGCACGCTGCACGAGATTTGTTATTTACTAATCGAAAAAAAGATGAATCCCCCTGGGTGTAAGGTGTTCTTCCTTGATTGTTGGGATTTTTGGGCCCCTTTCTTTGATTTACTAAAAAGTGCGGTAAACATCGGGTTCATCGCCGAAAAAGACGCCAGATATACTGTTATCAACAGTAAACTAGGATTTGACGCTATTTTTGCTCAGGAGCAAGCTGGAGAACAATCATGAATAGCGGAAATAAAAACTTTTCCTTTATTAAGCATTTTTTAAAAACATTCTTCCTTTTAATAGCACTGCATTCGTTATTCCTATGTCTTGGACTTTTTCTAACTTTTTTATGGTTAAATAGTAGTATCCCAAGTATTCAACAATTAAATACGCACGTCAGAACTCCAAGCGTTACTATTCAAGCCGCCGATGGGACTGTAATCGCTACATACGGTGATTTATACGAAGAATTTATTAACGCGCAAGATTTGCCGCCACACGTTGTTAATGCGTTTTTAGCAGTCGAAGATAAGCGCTTTTACTTGCACCAAGGGTTCGATTTTATTGGTCTATGCCGTGCGTTTATTGTAAATATACGTGCAAAGAAAGTGGTACAAGGAGGGTCCACACTAACACAACAATTAGCGAAAAATATGCTGATTGCTCATGGCATCTTTAAGTTCAACGACAGATCCATCAAGCGCAAAATGCAAGAATTATTACTTGCGTTAAAATTAGAATCGTACTTTTCAAAAGACCAAATCCTTACGCTATATTTGAATCGCGTGTATTTTGGGGCGGGAACATTTGGAATTGATGCCGCGTCCCGGCGGTATTTCCAAAAATCCGCGAAAAAATTAACTTTGTTTGAGGCGGCGGTACTGGCGGGGTTGCTGCGGGCCCCATCAAGGTATTCTCCATCTGCGCACCCAGAGCAGGCTATTTCACGGGCAAGGATAGTGCTGCAGGCCATGGAGTCCGCCGCATTCCTTGATGCATACTGGAAGGACGCCGTAATTCCGCTAGAGAAGGATTTTTTGAACAATAATAAATCCCTAGAAAACGGAAGCAAATATTTTGCGGATTGGGTATTCGAAAGTATCCCATCAATTATTGGCCCGATTAAAGAAGATATAGTTGTAGTAACGACTTTGCGGCCAGCTATGCAGAAAATCGCAGAAAACGTAAGCCAGGATTTTCATGAAAAGTTCTACGGGGAGTACAAATACAACCAAACCGCCTTAATTGCTATGACTGCTGATGGTGCCGTTTTATCTATGGTAGGCGGATTGAATTACGGAAAAAGCCAATTCAACAGGGCAACTGCTGCTTTGAGGCAGCCAGGCTCTGCTTTCAAGGCGTTTGTTTATTTGGCGGCGCTGGAGGCTGGGTTTGACAAGGAAACGATGATTGATGATTCCGCGTATGAACAAGGCAACTGGAAACCAGGCAACTATAAATGGCGGGAGCGCGGGGAAATATCGGTCTTTGAAGCCTTTGTATACTCTGTGAATAGTGTTTGTATACGTTTGGCAAAGATGATCGGAATAGATGACGTAATACGGGTCGCAAGAAGGCTTGGTATTTCTTCCCCTCTTAACTATGACCTGAGTTTGGCGCTGGGGGCGGCGGAAGTATCGCTTTTAGAGCTTACACAAGCATATGCTGCCTTCGCCAATTACGGATACGCCACTATCCCATACGGAATATTTGAAATTCGCGATAAAACTGGGGGGATCGTGTATCAACACTCCGACAACGATAACATAAAGGTTATAGAGGATGACGCGCTAGATACAATGAAAAAAATGCTCCGAGCCGTTATTAGCCGCGGAACTGGGAGAGCAGCAAATGTTGATGCGCGTATTTGCGGGAAAACCGGCTCGAATAGTAACCGTGATGCGTGGGTTATTGTGGAGTGTGAGCCGTGTGTGGAGGCGGAATCGACGGAAAGGGATGAATACTCCCCAAGAGATATTATCGACAAAAACGGGATAGTGCTCGGCGTTTGGATAGGTAATGACTCAGCCGAGGATAAAATGGCTCCACATTCAACAGGTGGCCGCATTCCAGCCAGAATCGCCGGCGCCATAATGAAACAATTCTTTCAAGCAGAAAAGGTTGAAAAAATGGCGGAAAAAGGGGAAGGGGAAGTGGAAGCGGAAGGAATTGACGGCAAAGACGATGAACAAAGCCCTCTTTCAGAGTCCATGGACGCTTTCCTTTCTCCGGGGTAGTTTCTCCTCTACAAATGTAGCGCCAGCCCTAGAAAATCACGCGAAAGCAGTTTCGCCAAATTCTGCGCCAACGCGACGCCGGTTTATCTATTTGCTAGCTGCCTCAGCACCCTACATATTTATTTGTGGTTAATTTCGCAATGCTTTTGGGCCGCCGTTACTACAGCAATACCATCCCAATACTTACTCCCCCAAATATTTATTGGGGGGTCAACTTCGCAACGCTTGCAGTAAGCCTTTACTGTAGTAATACTATTCCAATATTACTCCTCCAAATATTTATTTTCATTTTTCATACATTCTTAACTGAAAATAGGTTGACTTCTTAACCATTTTTGTGGCACTATAAGAATATAGATCACGACAGCTACGGCCCGGCCCCTGGGGTGGGCGGGGGCTTGGGATGGCCCCCCATTTAAAGGATATCATAAAAAGGTTAAGGAATCGTAAATACTTTGCGAATACTTGACCCCCCCAAGGAACTCAGGGGATACAGGCCACGCCAGCTCAGTTTCCTCAGAAATCCAGGAGGTACACTTCAGCCCCCTCAAAATCTCCAGGAATCTTGGTGGATACGCTACCACCACCGTTACCACTATCAAAATCGCCAAAACACTAGAAACGCAGGAGGCCGTACCATCGCTCCCCGCCAAACCCAAGTAACACAAGGGGTGGGGGGCGGGCGCGTCTAACTAGATGCAAGAACTGCCATTACGCTTGTTTCAAGTATTTGTTTCTACCGATGAATACTGCGCATTTCAAGGGATAGCTAGATGTGTATGGTGCTGAGGCTAGCTGCTAAAATGTTCACACAGTGCTTGGATGATGTAGTATAATGGCTGGTATAGATTCAGTTTAGAGGTTCGATTTAGGAATATGTCATCGAAAAAAATGCTAAAATGTACAATGCTTTTGATGTACTGTGCGGGAGGCTTTGGTACGGCCGATGCCGTACGTGACGCGTGGAATGCTCTTGGAAGAGGGGCAGGTAGCGCGTGGAATGCTACCAAAAATGGGGCAAGTAGGGTGGCACGGGCTGCTGTAGAACACCCTAAAACCGCTTGTGCTATCGGTGCAGCGACTGGTCTTGCTGCAGGTGGAGTAATATGGTATTATAACACACGTACGGTGCCTGACGCACCGGAACCACCACTCGTAAATAATGATGTGGTGCATGCTGATCCTGCAGCACCTCCTGAGCCTGACGCAGCAGTACCAGTAGAGGATGAAGCACCTCCTGTACTTGACGCAGCAGAACCAGTAGAGAATGCAGTACCTCCTGAGCCTGACGCAGCAGCACCAGTAGAGGATGATGCACCTCCTGAGCCTGACGCAGCAGATGCGCTAAAACCACAGCAACAAGTAGATGCGACAGCGCAGGCACAAGTACTTCCTGTGCTTGACGCAGCAGTACCAGTAGAGGATGAAGCACTTCCTGAGCTTGGTGATGCACTTGAGGCGCCTGACGCGGAACTATCCGAAGCACTTCCTGAGCTTGGTGATGCACCTCCTGCACAGAAGCCTGACCATGATGCACCAGAACCACAGAAACAAGTAGATGCGGCAGCGCAGGCACTTGCAGCACCCCCTGAGCCTGACGCAGAACTACTACAAGCAGATGCGCCAGTACCAGAACCTGTAGCACCCCCTGAGCCTGACGCGGCCCCACAGCAACTACAAGCAGATGCGCCAGTACCAGAACCTGCAGCACCCCCTGAGCCTGACGCGGCCCCACAGCAACTACAAGCAGATGCGCCAGTACCAGAACCTGTAGCACCTTCTGAGCCTGACGCGGCCCCACAGCAACTACAAGCAGATGCGCCAGTACCAGAACCTGCAGCACCTCCTGTACTTGATGCGGAAGCACCTGTAGCACAACCGGCCCAACAGCCACGAGTAAATATGTTTGATCGTTCTGCGGTACATCTAACCGGTGACGTCGAGCGAGTTATCTACACTCAATCAGAAGACGGTACGTTTAGGCTCCCTCAAGATGTACGAAGGGAATCAATAGCAATGGTTGTGGTACGATATGAGACAAAGATTGACCCACATAGCGTGGAAGGTTGTCCAGAGTTGCAACGCGTAATTGTATGTCCGCCTGTAGAAACCATCGGGGATCATGCATTTGCTAATTGCCAAAAATTGTCGAATGTTCAACTTTATGAAACTACCACGGAAATTGGGGAAAGGGCCTTTTTGCAGTGCAATAGTCTTAAGGATATAACACTTCCAGCTTCTATCAGGATAATCGGTGAAGGTGCCTTTTATAACACTGGAATATCAAACGTAACGATAAAAAGGGTTTCCTCATTCTTGGGTAAGTCGGATAAAGACATATGCGAACAGTTATCCCTCTTTTTGGGCGATGACAGGGTGGACGCAGGCGGTACGTGTACTGTCACATTTGAGGCTAATAACAAAAAAGAGAAGCAATTCAGGCTCGATTATAAAACAGGGAAATGGCAAGTTAGTGGCCGATTAAAATGGTGGGCTGTTTCTTGAGAGCTGTAGACCAAGCCATTAATCTGTAATTTTCGAATTTGTCTTCCATGTATGCGACAAAAGCCGCGTAGTAGTCGGGCTTTAAAAATAGGTGAGGGGAGTGAAATTTTTCCCTCCCCCCCTGCGTCGCAAAAATGGGGGCATTTGTCGTGGTGAGAAAACAGGGTCGTGGTGGGTGTCCAAGATCAAACACATATGAGAAAAAATATGTGGTGAGAAAAGCCTGAAAAGCCCGAAATAAAAAATACAGTATTCACAAAATGCAAAAAGGCCTCCAGAATGAAGTTAGAAAAAACCAACAGGAGACCAATATGCAGATAGAATTTCCGCACAAAAGCATTGTAGCCCTATC
>JAIRNU010000051.1 GCA_031257945.1 Holosporales bacterium | reverse complement strand
CGGAGATTTGTAACACGCTGACAACGTGGGTCAATGATAATTTAGTGGTAATTGCCCAAGAGCCGGCGGCATAATTTATCAAACCAAGTATAGTGCGAATTCGTGTACTTTTTTTACTGGAGAACTGTATTTAAAGCAGGCGCGTCTATACTTGAGCGAAAACCACAAATTAAACGCGATTGACTATATTGCCATACTACTTTTGAGGGGCTTACTCTTGTTACTGCAGTTCCAAAGCCATCCTATACACATCGCTCTTTTTGCAATTAAACTCGTCGGAAACTATCGCAACGGCCTCTTTTAATGATTTCGTTTGCAGTAATTTTTTCAACTCTTCCAGTATTTCTTGGTGACTGCTTTCTAGCTGGAACGGCGGTGCCAAGACAATAGTAAATTCGCCGCGCGGTTGGTGCTTAGCGAAATGCTCGATAACCTCATCAAAAATTCCCCGCGTGACTTCTTCGTACATTTTGGTGATCTCTCGCGCGATCGCAACGGCGCGCCCAATCATAATTTCTCGTAACTTGTGGAGAGTCTTTACCAGCTTATGCGGGGCCTCAAAGAGTACCAGAGTCGTATCTACGTTTTTCCAAGAAAGCAGCGTTTTGTCGCTCAAATTCCCCGCAAACCCCAAGAAAGTAATACAATTAGTAGAGAAGCCGGACAGTACGCAGGCTGACACAAACGCCGTTGCCCCGGGAACTGTGGTTACGCTAGCGCCGATCTCGTAGCACTGTTTAATTAGCTTGAAGCCTGGGTCTGCGATAAGCGGCGTTCCTGCATCACTTATTAACGCGATCGCTTCATTATGCTGTAGCCAGGTAAGAATTTCAGGCCTTACCTTGTCCGCATTACGATCATGATATGCAAACAGAGGCTTGCTAATTCCGTAATGCCTCAGCAATTTATCGCTAACGCGGGTATCCTCGCAAATGATACGATCGCAGGATTGCAGGACGCGGACCGCCCGAAAGGTAATATCCTCCAGGTTCCCAATCGGAGTCGAAACTACGTAAAGGCCAGCGCTTAGCGGGGGATGCTTTGTTGCGATATTACCAATATTACTGGACTGTTCTCGTAATGCTTCACAGTCGTTTGACACCCTGCTCATTGTCCGCCTAACCACCTGCCAACCAATTACTCAGCTCCCTAAATTCCCAGCGAACTTCGCGACTTTAAATCGCTAGATAATAGTACCGCCGGCAAGAACAGTCCCTTTTTCGTTCCTAATAACCGCCCCCTGTCCTGGCGAAACCCCGTACTGCGCCTCTTGGAAGGATACAAAATACTGCGAGTCAGTGAATTCGAAGATTGCCGGAACCGCCGCCGTCGTGGAACGAAACTGCGCAAAAACCGCGTTCTTTTCGCCTTTTTTCAAAAAAAACTGGGCAATTTCGTGGAAATTTACATCGCTTAGCTGTATGTCTTTTACAGCTAGCTGATCCTTTTCACCAACATAAACCTGCTGGTCTTGGATTTTGAACACATACAGCGGGTTCTTTGCTGAAACGCCGAGCCCTTTCCGCTGGCCAATAGTGTATTGAATTGCGCCAGAATGCGTACCAATTTTCTCTCCTTGCGGATTCAAAATATCTCCAGGGAAAAGCGATGGCCCGCTGGCTAACTCGGCGTGACTTTTTACATATTGTTTTACGTAATCGATGTAATTGCCGTCGTAATCTGCCAAAAAACAAATGTCATACTCACTTTTCTTTTGTGATACAGGCAGTTTGATTTGCTCGGCATAATTGCGGACTTGTTGCTTAGACGCATCTCCAAGTGGGAAAACCGCCATCGCCAGCTGCTCTGGCTTTATCTTATGCAAAAAGTAGCTCTGGTCTTGCTTCCTGTCTTTAGCATGCTCCAAAGTACAAACCCCCTGATAAACGTCTGTTTTTACGTAATGCCCAGTGGATACGTACTGCGCAGAGACCCTCTCTGCCACACCACACAAGGCAGAAAATTTAATGAACTTGTTACACCAAGCGCATGGAAGCGGGGTTTTGCCATTACAGTAAAACTCCACGAAAGGGGCAATCACATGCTCGTGAAATTGTTGCTTATAGTCGATAACCTCAAATTTTACGCCGACGAGTTTGGCAACGTCCATCGCATCTTTTTTCGCTTTTTCCACAAATTTCGAGGAAAACAGCTCTATAAACACGGCAAAAACATTGCACCCCCTCTTTTTCAGGAGCGCGGCGGTTACAGAAGAATCCACCCCGCCAGAAATCCCATGGACAACCGTCGCCGACTCAGGTGGCAATTTCTCTACATTACAAAAACTTGGGAAAGGCATCCTATTCTCCCTTTTTATTTCCTAACACAACATCTAGATTATTGGCGAGCCAATGAATACTGTATTTACCACTAATAATATCAGCAGCATTTGTCAAATTAACATGCAAAGGGATTGTGGTTGCAATTCCCTCTACAACGTATTCCTGCAGTGCCCTACGCACCCGGCTTAGACATTCGCTACGAGTATCGCCGTATACAACCAACTTCCCTATTAAACTATCGTAATATGATGGAACTGTATACCCGCTATAAATATGACTGTCTATGCGAACGCCAGGACCGCCGGCAGGGTGATAGTACGTTATAGTTCCAGGTGACGGGAAAAAGGTTTTTGGGTCCTCAGCGTTGATTCTGCACTCTATAGAGTGTCCTTTTAATACCACGTCTTTTTGAGCGAAAGACAATGGGAACCCCGCGGCAACGCGGATTTGCTCTTTAACTATATCTATTCCAGTGACCATCTCCGTGATAGCATGCTCAACCTGAAGTCTGGTGTTCATCTCCATAAAGTAAAATTTGTCATCTTCCAAGAGCATTTCAATCGTTCCTACCCCTACATACTTCAGCTTTTTTATAGCCCTTGCAAGTAGCCCCCCCACCTTTTCACGCTGTTTCTCTGTAATGGCGGGGGCTGGGGCCTCCTCCCATATCTTCTGGTGATTCCTTTGGATCGAGCAATCCCTTTCTCCCAGCAAAACTACATGTCCTAATTTGTCAGCAATAATTTGGAATTCGATGTGCCTTGGGGCCTTCAAATATTTTTCCATATAAACCTGGTCATTCCCGAAATTCGCCTTTGCTTCCGCGCGGGCTAAGCGGTACGCCTGCAGTACCTCATTTTCGTTATATGCAATCTTCATGCCTTTGCCGCCGCCTCCGGACGACGCCTTAATCAGTATCGGAAAGCCTATGCTTGCCGCTTGCTTAACGGCATCAGCTTCCGAATCGATTATCTCCTTAGATCCGGGAATAGTAGGGATCCCAAGGCCTTGCATAGTCGCCTTAGCGGTAATCTTGTTCCCCATCAATTGGACGTGTTCCGGGGAGGGGCCGATAAACTCGAACCCATGATCTATTGTCATTTTTACAAAATCCGGGTTCTCCGAGAGAAACCCAACGCCAGGGTGCACGGCGTCGGAGCTTGTGACTTCCGCCGCACTCATAATAGAGCGCATATTCAGGTAACTCTCTTTAGGGGTTTCGCCGCCTATACATACACTTTCATCAGCCAAACGTACAGGCATAGAGTCGGAATCGGCCGTAGAGTGCACAACGACGGTTTTGATGCCCATTTCCTGGCAGCATCTCAGAACTCGCAAAGAGACTTCCCCTCTGTTGGCAATCAAGATTTTCGAGAACATTTTTGGTGTTTCTGGCATTTTTCCTCCGTACTCCTTATGACTGTTATTCGATAACTATAAGCGGCTCATCGTATTCAACTGGTTTACGGTCATGGACAAGGATTGCTATCACCTTCCCCGCCTTTGTAGCTTTTATTGGGTTAAGTATCTTCATGGCCTCAACGATGAGTATTGTCTGCCCCGGGTGCACAACATCGCCAACTCGAACAAACGGCTCTGCTCCGGGCTCTGGTGCGGTGTAAGCGACACCAACCATTGGAGACTTTATTGTTCCAGGGTGTGTCCTAATGTCTGGCTCGGGAGCTGGAGGCTGTTTTTCTGGCGCTACTACGGGGGCCTGTGCAGTAGGCGTGGCTTGTGAAAATTGCGCAGCCGGCAGTGATACAAATTGCTGCGAAAAATCGGTGGGAGGCCCTTTTTTGGAAATGTAGAAGCGTCGGCCACTCTCTTCGTATTCAATCTCCGTCAAATTATTTCTGACGAGGATTTCTGCCAGAGTCTCAAATTCAGTAAACTTCCTTGTCCCAGGAGCAGCATCTATTACGTCAACATCATTAGCCCTACCAGCTTTGTGTACATCACCAGTTTCCTCGTGTCCCTTTTTCAAATTATCAGCTTTTAAATTGCCAGTTCTTTTTTTACTAGTGCTACTATCGCTATCCTCACGGCTTTGGATATCTTCACTGATATTTTTACCTGTAAGGTTGTCTCGGCTATCTGAGCCTGAGCCGCTTTGATTACCACGGCCTCCTTGGCCGCCTGGATTCATCATTTAGTTTTCTAACAAAACAGCACCAAGTAACGTATACCTTGTTTTCACAATAACCTCAACAACATTTAGCTTAATGTCTCAGCACCCTACACATCCAGCTATCCATTGAAATGCGCAGTATTCATCGGTAGAAACAAATACTTGAAACAAGCGTAATGGCAGTTCTTGCATCTGGTTGGAAGCGCCCGCCCCCCCTTGTATGTTGCTGTGGTTGGTTGGGGAGCGATGGTGCGGCCTCCTGCTTCTTCGCAGTTTCGATGGCTATAGGCAACGGAGTATCTTCTGTGGTTCCCTGGGCGTATGGCTACTGGAAGTGGAGTGTCTACTGGATTTTTGGGTGGCGACTATGGGCAGTGGTGGAGTTCTAGAGGTTCCGGGGGTTTTGAGGTAGCGCTGGCTGTACGCCTTGGATTCTGGGGAGTTTTGATACTGCGGCGCCTGTATCCCCTGAGTTCCTTGGGGTTCTGAGCGGGCGACAGCTGTATCCCCTGGATTTCCTAGGAGTTCAAGTATTCGCAAAGTATTTACGAAATATTAACCTTTTTGTGATATCCTTTAAATGGGGGAGCCATCCCAAGCCCCCGCCCACCCCCTTACTCCTAGACACTTCATAAAAAATAATGTTTTTTTTGCGGAATTGTGTATAATTTGACAGTTATTTGTTTTATTCTCGTTCTTCCTCATGGATATTTCGCCTCTTATTACACA
>JAIRNU010000038.1 GCA_031257945.1 Holosporales bacterium | reverse complement strand
GAGGCTTTCTGTCGTCTACACCAAAAATCGTCTTAAAAATGTAATCCAGCTTTGGATCCAATAACTCAGTCATCGCACGTGCTTAAAAAACGAACCCTACTAACGATTGTACTGCATTTGGCGTTGACCTGCATATTTTCCTCATATGTGTTTGATTTGGACCGCTCGAAAAAATCTTGCTACACAGGGTGGCTTGTCGTATAGAATAAAGCAGTGTGCTTAATATAGGAATAATGTTACGAAGAAGATTGTCGTAATTGCTTTTGATTTGTTAAGAGGTGGTCCGAGCCTGTTTCAAGACTAGAAAAAAGTACACAACCCTTACGAATTTGGGTGGGACGAGTTATATGTTAGTCTGAACCGGTAACTCTGCTCAAATTAGGGCAGCGAGCGCGATTCCTCCAGAGTTTTCAGCGCTTGTAATTTTTAACAAACAGTCCTACTGAGGGCAGTTACAAAATTCACCCAACCACCTGTAAATTTTGGTGGAAAGGTCAAAAACTGCCCTAATTTGAGCGGAGTTACCGCTTAATTAGTTTAGTACGTCAAGAGGGCCAACAATTGTGCGAAGAAGCAGCTAAATCTGGCATGCCTCCTTTTTAAGAAGTGGTTGGCCTACCGTAACCTTGCCGTATGGTGTTCCGGCTTTGTTGGGATTAAGCCAAGAACCCACAACGCAAGCTACCCACTAACGGCCTCCTTTGCTTTGCGAAGTTTCCCCCACCAAGCCAGCCGTTTTTTGACTTCTCTTTCAAAGCCCCGCTCTACTGGAGTATAAAATTGTTGCCTGGGGAATTCCGCTGGAAAGTAATTCTGCCCGGAAAAAGCATGCGGCTGGTCATGATCATACAGGTAATTCTCGCCATACCCGCTTTCTTTCATAAGCTTTGTTGGCGCATTTAATATATGCTTCGGCGGAGCGAATGACCCCAGCTGGGCCGCCTTTTCAACAGCATTAAACGCCGTATAGACGGCATTCGATTTTGGCGCGGTTGCCATGTACGTAACCGCGTGGGCAATTGCCAAGTGGCCTTCGGGCGCGCCGAGGAATATATACGCTTGTTGCGCCGCGATAGCTACGGACAGTGCGGCAGGATCGGCCATTCCGATATCCTCGGAGGCAAACCTGACAATGCGCCGTAACAAGTATAGCGGGTTCTCCCCGCCTGTAAGGAGCCTTGCCATCCAATACAAAGATGCATCAACATCGGACCCGCGCATAGACTTATGCAATGCGCTAATCAGGTTGTAGTGCTCCTCCGTCTTATCATAAATCGCGCTACGTTTTTCTATGATTTTCAGCAGGTTCGGGGTGTCTAGCAAAACAGCGGGTTTTTGGGCAAGGATGTCCTCTACCATATTCAGTAAGTACCGCCCATCTCCATCGGCCATTTGGCAGATCGCAGCGCGCGCCTCCAAAGTTAAGGGAAGCGTTAATTCGAGGAATTTCTCAGCTTTTTGAAGCAAAAATTCTAGGGACTCCAAGGAAAGCCGCTTAAACACGATTACTTTGCAGCGCGACAGCATTGCGGGGCGGAGTTCGAACGAGGGGTTCTCAGTCGTCGTTCCGATCAGGATTATATTGCCATTTTCGAGGTGCGGCAAAAAGATATCCTGCTGCGATTTATTGAGGTGGTGTATTTCGTCGACCAATAGAACTACACGTTGGCCTTTCTCTGCGAACTGAAAAACTTCCCTAAACTGTTGTACAGATCCTGTAACTGCTGAAATAGATACCGTCTGTAAGCCGCTATTTTTGGCGATAATCCTGGCGTATGACGTCTTTCCGCACCCCGGAGGGCCCCACAATATCTTTGACGCAAAAGCGTCGTGATTGCTGTTTTCGTCGCAGTTTTCAACGATTTCTTCAAGTGTTTGCGGCCGAAGCAAATCGGCAAGAGGCGGCTTTTTCATCGCCAAAAAATAAAAACGCCACGCCCGCGGGATTGTAACACATTAGACATACTGCAAAAGTTTAAATTTCTGTAAAAATTTGCTAGCTGGACCCTCAGCACCCTACACATTCCGCTATCCCTTGGAATGCGCGTGATTCAGCGATAGGAACAAGCACTTGAAACAAGCGTAATGGCAGTTCTTGCGTCTAGCTGGAAGCGCCCGCCCCCCCTCTATAGTTAATCGCGTCTAATTTGTGGGGTTCGCTCAAGTATAGACGCGCCTGCTTTAAATACAGTTCTCCCGTAAAAAAAGTACACGGATTCGCACTATACTTGATTTGATAAATTAACCTGTAATTCCCGGAACGTTTTGTAACCACTTCTGTCCAGCTTAATTTTTACCATCTTCAAAACTCTTCCGCATCTTTTTTAATTATATTTTTACCATTGTATTCTCACTCTGTTTTTAATATACTGTGGTTAGCTAAATTGTAACCACAAATGCCCGTCAGTGTGCAACATTGTGTAATAGCTTCATATACTATAATAAAAGAAATGGGGTCGAATATGGCCTAGTCGCCACTCCTAGGCGTGATGAAAAGGGGAAAAAGGTGAATGACCCTGTATATCTGGGCAAAGTATTG
>JAIRNU010000026.1 GCA_031257945.1 Holosporales bacterium | reverse complement strand
ATATGTGCTTGAACACAAAATCGTATTTTGGACTCAGTAGAGCGACCATTATACTCGGATAAAGAAAAGCAACCCTACTATGAATATACGCCATCGGGGGCCAAATGTACATTTCTTTTGCGAAAGCTTCGTTCTTTCGGTAATTTGGGCGTCGCTCCGATGCTCGCATCCTCACGTACGTTAAGTACGCTGCGGTTCTGCTTCGTATGCTCCTAAAAATTCCTCACTTTTGCAATAGGTCTATTCGGTTCTAATAGACAAAGAGCGCCTTCTTTTTATTGTATTAATTGTATTAGCAGTTGTTGTTGAAAAAAAGCGGAACAAACCTTGCATTAACGCTGTAACCGATGTGAATAACTCGGAAAACAGCCCGGAAATAACTTGTGGTTAAATGTAAAAAGCTTGCGTTACGGCCAACCGTTTATCAACAAGTTATTCTGGGCTGTAGAGTTATTCACATCGGTCACAGTCAAGCGACAGACAAACAAGGTATCAAAACAGCGGAATGCGGAATATTGTTTTTTTTAGTCTCAATCTGCGTTATGGCCTGTATATACATATTTCCCACGCTCTGGCTTTCTGGCGGCTTAACCCATTGTAAAACCAGGAGTTTCGCCTGGAGAGTCAAGCGGGATCCATACTCGAAAAAAAAAGCTTGCATCGGATCATGCAACACCGTATCACCCCTGGGGCCGGGCCATAGCTGTCGCGGCCTATTAGTGCCACAAAAAAGGTTAAGAAGTCAACCTATTTTCAGTTAATAATGTATTAAAAATGAAAATAAATATTTGGGTGGCCTAGTATTGGGATGGTATTACTACAGTAAAGGCTTCCTGCAAATATTGCAAAGTTAAAACAAAATAAAGGTTTGTGGATCCTAGTATTGGCTTGGTATTGTACAGTAAAGGCTTACTGCAAGTGTTGCAAAGTTAAACCAAAATAAGTATAAGGGGGGCCAAGCATAAAAGGAGTAAGCTCCCCTGCCCTCCCCTTGCCACAAGCAAAATGTACTCGTTAATGTGCATGGGCGGTGGTTGGTTGTCGATGGTGCATTACCGACGGCAGGCTCCCTGGCAATTAAAACAATTTTTCCCTATACAGTCATTGTTGAATACAAACCCCTGCACACTATCAACTTCAACAAAATCCAACGTCATATTGTTCAAAAACAGCGCCGAGCTAGCGTCCGTTATAAACGTAATGCCAGCAATATTAAACATCGTATCCGAACTATCTACCCCATCCACAAAGCTCATGCTGTAGTTAATGCTGCCACTTCCATCACTGTATACAAAAATCTTTACGCCAAGGGGGGGGGGCTGCCTTGCATCCATAAATTCATAAATTTTGTCCACGGCTATTGCTGAGATTGATAATTGGGGCACTTCCACGAAGAAATCGAAAAATGAAACCAGCGACGCCGGATTGTTACAAAAGTTAGTAGCATCATCAAGGATTTTTCCCGAGTTGGTACGGGACTGGCCAGACTGTTGCCATCAAAAAAAATATGACATGCTGCAGGCGGCATTGCGTTTTTTACTAATGGCTTACATGGACGAGATCCACAACCTACTACTTTCGAAATTTTTCCATGACATAGCGTCCCCAATAAACGCTTTAGGTTTGTTACTTGAAATGCTCAAAGATAGAACCCCTACGGAAGACATTCAAATGGCGCAGCAATGCTGCGATAGTATCAGTAATTTTTTGCGCTTGTATAGGATATTACTGCCCGCCCAAGAGTGCACCAGCAAAAAATTCTCTGATGCCGGGGGGGCCGAAATTTTTAAGCAAGTAGAGGACTACTTACAAAAAACCAGCAAAAAAGACGGCTTTTCGTTTGAAAATCACGTTCCTGCACGGCAAATCAGCGATTCCGCCGGCAAAATCATTTTATGCGTATTTACGTTGCTTAGGGGAAGTATGCATCCTCTACGCTCTTTTGTGATATCTCCGAAAAACGGTGAAGGCATTGAATTAGCCGCCACTTCGCAGCAGATAACAAACACAAGAGAGTTCGCAACCGTTACAGCCTTTTTTGACAACATCACGAGGGGATTAGACGTGCCTAACGGTGCAGAATACAAATCCAACGCGCTGCATCTTTTCCTTAAGCAACTACTTTTGGAGGGCTTATGGGCGGTTTCGCTATTGCACAATAAAAATAGCGTAAGCCTTGTGTTAACGAGGTCATCAGAGCCGTTGAATCTTCGCTAAAGAGATGGTAGGCTGCGTCAGCGTGTTATTTTTGCAGGGTTTTTATGTTTATACCAAGTGCATATGCTGTTGGAGAACAGAGCAGTAGCATTGGGACAATTATGTCGCTGTTGCCTTTTTTGCTTATCGTCGTAGTAATGTATTTTTTCATGATTAGGCCGCAGCAAAAGCGGGCCGCATCACACAAGACCATGCTGTCTGAGCTAAAGAGGGGCGATACGATTGTAACAGTTGGCGGTATTGTTGGACAAATCGAAAAGGTAAATGAAGCCGATTGCGCTGTAGAGGTTGCTTCGAATGTTCGCATAATTGTATTAAAAACGTCTATATCCGGGAAGTATGCGAAAGCTAGCGTGACTCCGCAAGAATCCAACGGCGTTTCTAGTAAAAAAACTGCGGCTAAGAAGTCTCCAAGAAAAAACTAAGTCTTGTCGCCGGTGCGGTATTTATTCATAATGAAGAGTGGGCGTTAGTTTCTCGTCGTTTGTGGTATGGTCGTTTTCTCTAGATTTAGAATTTTTACCGTAGTGTTGGTATGCATCTTTGGTGGCCTGTTGGCCCTCCCAAATTTGCTGCGTGAGGACGTACGGGTGTCTTTGCCACAGTGGATGCAAAGAACCGTTAGTCTTGGGCTTGACCTAAGAGGAGGGTCGCACATCCAGCTCGAGGTAGATATACATACTGCAACAAAGGAATTCTTAGCTAATATTTTAGGGGAGATTCGTAAGACTTTGCGCAAGCAACAAATTAAGTATAAAAATTTGAGGTTGGATGCAAAGTCAGAACTTACGGCTATCCGCTTAACGCTGATTGATAAGGACAGCATTGAGGCTGCATCCAAATTGATCAAGAAAATCAATACTGATCTTGATGTCGCGGTAAATGGAGCGGAGATAGAAGCATCCCTCCCCCAAAAGGCCATTATCCAGAGGAATATCGGCGTTGTAGAGCAATCGATAGAGGTTGTTCGACGCCGTATCGATGCAACCGGGACAAAGGAGCCAAACATACAACGGAAAGGAGATAACAGGATAGTAGTGCAATTGCCGGGGGTAGGTGATCCAACGGAAATTCGTAGATTGCTTGGGACCACGGCAAAGCTATCATTTCAATGGGTTGATGAGTCTGTCCAGCCGATAGTTGAATCAAAGGGATCTAAGGTGTACCTACCGGTTCCCCCGGTTGGAGTAAATTACGTTCCTGAAGAGCGTCCTGATGGGACGGTTGTGTACATACCAATAAAGAAGCAGATTATTATCCACGGTGATTCATTGGTTGATGCTCAGGCTAGTTTTGATGGGCATGGCCAACCAGTCGTTAGTATAAAGTTTAATAACGTTGGTAAACAGCAAATGTACGAGGCGTCAAAGAATGTAAAAAAACAATTCGCGATAGTCTTGGATAATAAAGTAATTAGTGCGCCGGTATTTCAAGAGGCCATTCCTGGCGGGAATGCGCAAATCAGCGGCCATTTTACGGTTGCTGAGGCCAATGAGTTGGCTTTGCTTTTGAGAGCTGGGGCACTTCCGGCGCCACTTAAGGTCGTTGAAGAATGCACTGTTGGGCCAAGCCTCGGAGAAGACTCCATTGCCCACGGCAAAATCGCTACAGTGTTTGCGTTTTTAATTGTGGCCGTGTTCATGTGCCTGGTTTACTTTCATGTAGGATTTTTGGCTGATATTGCCCTTGCCGTTAATGTTATGTTACTATTTGCAGGCCTGTCGCTTTTAGGGGCAACGTTGACGCTTCCTGGTATAGCAGGAATTGCGTTAACGATTGGGATGGCTGTCGATGCGAATGTTCTAATTTTCGAAAGGATAAGGGAGGAGCTAAGAAGTGGGGTACGTCTTATAGTGGCAATTGATCAGGGATATAAGCGGGCATTTTCCGCGATTTTTGATTCAAATCTTACGACGATTATAGGAGCGTGGATTTTGTACTACTACAGTACAGGGGCTGTAAAAGGCTTTGCTGTCACGCTTGCTCTTGGTGTTGTTATTTCTATGTTTACGGCTCTTACGCTTACGCAAATGTTTCTTGTCGCGTGGGTTAAAATGTTTAGGTTAAAAAGACTTCCAATTTAGGAGATTTTGAGGAGATTATGGGTATTAGATTTATTCCAGACAACGTTAACATCAACTTTGTCAAGCGTAGGAACAAGATATTTTTGTTATCTCTTCTCCTCGTGCTGGCGTCGATTTTTGGTTTTTTAAAAAGCGGGCTTAACTACGGGATTGACTTCAAGGGCGGGTACGTCATTGAGGCACGTTTTGACGAGGAGCCCGCTCTTGGCGAACTCCGAGAAAAGCTTGCAGATGCATACGCTGGAGAGATTTCTTTACAGCAGTTTGGGGCGAACGGAAACGACATTGTAATAAAGCTGGAAAAGACGAAAGATATGGGCAAGTCCTCAGAGCAAGAGGAGCATTTAAGCGTTATAAATAAAGTAAAATCCGCACTTGGAGACAGAGTTTTATACAGGAAAATTGAAACTATAGGCCCAACTATCGGAGAAGAACTTGTACGTAATGCAATAAAAGCTGTTATTTTATCGCTATTAGCAATTGCTATATATATAGGGTTTCGCTTTGAATGGCAGTTTTCTATTAGCGCGCTACTAGCCTTGGCGCAAGATTGCTTGTGCTTAGTCGGGGCGTATGCGTGGTTTGACTTGGAGTTTAATGCCTCGTCTATTGTGGCGGTATTAACAACGGCGTCGTACTCGATCAACGATACTATCGTTATTTTTGATCGTATACGCGAAAACATACGCCGGTATAAGAAGATATCTTTCGACGAGATCATCAATAAAAGCATTAATGAAACGCTATCTAGGACGGTATTAACTGCTGGCTCAACACTGCTTGCAATCTTAGCATTGTGTGTTCTTGGGGGAAAAGTTATTGAATCATTTAGCCTGCCAATCCTTATCGGTATCGGTTTTGGTACTTTCTCGTCGATTGCGGTCTCTGCCCCGCTGTTGCTGCTTTTCAAGATAGATCGCGATAAAATAGAAAAGAGCAAGGCGAAGAAGGTATCGCAAGTAACTTTGTAAAGAAAAAATTGACTGATTTACGAAATGTTTTTGTAAAAAATTGTTAGCTGTGTGTATAATCTTATAGTACGTAGGATTCTTTTTGGTTTGTTAGAATTAGTATTTGGAGAAAAATAGTCTATGATGTCTTCTGAGTTTTATAAACCGAGGAAATTAGCCCCAACGATTAGTTTTATGCCGCCTAAGACTATAGCCTTAGTCGGGTTGATGGGATGCGGCAAGACTAGCATCGGACGGCGCCTTGCTAAGCGATTGGAGTTACCGTTTTACGATTCCGATCAGGAGGTAGAAATTGCCGCTGGATGCTCTATGAAGGAAATGTGCGCAGTTTTTGGAGAGGAAGCGATGAAGAGCGGAGAGCGCCGGGTTATAGCCAGATTGCTTGACCAACAACCGCACGTTCTTGCTACCGGCGGGGGGTCTGTGCTTGAAGAAGAGACACGTGCCCTATTGAAGGAAAAAAGTATTACTGTTTGGTTAAATGCTGATCTAGAAACGCTAATCATGCGGATTTCCAGACGCAACGACAGGTTTATGGGGAAAGAGGGCACTCAGCAAGAGGTTATAGAGACGTTGATAGCGCAGTGTTACCCTGTGTACGAGCAATCAGATATCATTGTGAAAACCTTTGATGAAGCTACGAATTCTACGGTTGACCGAGTAATTCAGTCTATTAGCGATTTCGTAAAACAAAACTATCCAAACCATTATGTTTTAAAATCTATTTAAGGGAGATAGCATTATGCTTGATATAAAATTTATTAGAGAAAATCCAGAAGCTCTTGATAAGGCGATGGTTGCTAGAGGCAAATCCCCAATCGCCAAAGAAATATTGGATTTAGATATGGCTTTGCGCGCGGCAATCACAGCTACGCAGGAAATCCGCCAGCAAAAGAACCTGAATGCAGCGTTAATACAAAGCTCTGCGCAGGGTCGTTCGAAAGAGGAGATTATCGAGGAGGGAGCTAGGCTGCGCGACCTTTTAAGCATTAAGGAAGCAGAGGAAGAAAGCCTCCAGGCGCAGTTTAATGAGAAGATGTCGGAGCTTCCCAACATCCCTGATGAAACGTGCGTTATTGGGAAGGATGAAAACGACAACCTAGAGCTTCGACGGTGGGGGGAACAGCCAAAATTCGACTTCCCCCCTAAGGAACATTACGTTCTTGGCGAGGAGCTGGGCCTGCTGAACACGGAAAGGGCTGTAAAAATTTCCGGTAGTCGGTTTGCCCTGTTAATTGGCGCTCTTGCTCATTTAGAAAGGGCAGTTGCGCAAATTATGCTCGATACGCATGTAGCGGAGTATGGGTATAAAGAAATTTATGTGCCTCAATTGGTTAAAGAGGAGGTAATGTACGGAACAGCCCAATTACCGAAGTTCAGGCTCGACCAATTCCAAACAGTCGATAATTTTTGGCTTATACCAACGGCTGAGGTTGCTCTTACTAATTTGGTAAGGGATGAGGTCGTGCAAGGAAAGGATTTGCCTCTCAGAATTACTGCGTATACGCAGTGTTTCCGTTCTGAAGCTGGTTCTGCCGGGCGCGATATGCAGGGGATATTTAGGTTACGCCAATTTAGCAAAGTTGAATTGGTTAGCATTACTACGCCAGAGCAAGAGAGGCAAGAGCATGAGCGCATGACGGCCGCCGCTGAAAATATCTTAAAGAAGCTGGAATTACCGTATCGCGTTGTTTGTTTATGTACCGGCGATATGGGATTTGCGTCCAAAAAGACGTACGATATAGAGGTATGGCTTCCAGGACAAAACAAATACAGAGAGATCTCTAGCTGCTCTATGTGTGGGGATTTCCAGGCCCGCAGAATGAAAGCGAAGTACAGTGACGCTAACAACAAAACGAATTTCGTTTGCACGCTGAATGGCTCTGGGTTGGCGGTTGGAAGGACGGTACTAGCAATAATGGAGAATTATCAGCGAAAAGATGGATCTATCGTAGTTCCAGAGGCCCTACGAAAGTATATGAACGGGCAGGATGTTATTCGTAGGGATGAAGAGAGGGGGCTTGGTTTTTTTGACCAGTGAGAGGGCTGCGATTTAGCAGCCCTCACAGCGGTTGAATTATTACTGGCGAGCCATGATAACTGCCGTCACGGTCCCTGGAGCAGCAAAAGGATTGGGGATTATTGACGTGGAGCGCATGTCGTTCCGAAGCTCCCATTCTCCATTTTGGTTCCGAACACAAACAATCCAATGGCCGTACTCCCGCCCGCCTTTTTCATACCTCATATAATGCAGAGTAGCGACTAGCATATATCCCCTCTGAGCTAATGCCAGATAGTCTACGTCGTAAAGGCCCGTACCATACACGAATAATACTGGTTTATCCCAATCTACTGTAGATAAGGTATCCCCGTCAGGACTAGCTACTCCACAGTATTCAGGGATTCGAGTGATTAGGTGGTAAAACAGTTGCGGAACTTCAACATCTTGTCGTTCTAACATTTGTTGGCCCATTATCCGCGTATCATCATTTGTAGCATGGTCTATAACGAACCGTCCCCAGTCACGTACGAACCTATCGACAGCCGCTCTATCAAAGGTTCCACGCGCCAACTCCTCTACCACTTCTCCTAACACGGGACAAGTCGCACAAATACCCGAAAAAAGCCCGCTGTTACTTGCGCCAAGGCGTATAATAGAAGCGAACCAACAAGAATGCGACGCATGAGGAATATCGCCTAACGGCACAACTTCATAATTTTCACCTAGTGACACCCGTGGTGGCAGTCTCTGTGGTTGCGGCTGCATAACTGCACCAAAAGGGCAACCAGGACTAATAGCGACTTGGCCTAGTGGGGGTTGGACATAAGGCGTCCTCAAACTTTCTAGGTAAGTTACAAAGCGATTAACATTGTCCCTAGCCCAACCAAACGAATACAGTTGAGACGACGGCATTACTGCCAGCAAATAAAATAAAATAACAGCACTTCTCTTCGCACTAAACATACACCTTAAGACAAAATCCCTCATGGCACCCTCTTCTTTTGCACAAACACAACGTTTCTGGTTACCATATTATTATATTTCGTGGTGGTATACCAGTAGTTTGAAAGCCTGTCCAAGATCAAACACATGTAAGAAAATAATATACTTGACTTCTCTTCATTTTACTTATATTATGAATACAGTAGATAAATTTATACTTAGTAGGATTACAATGTACAGCAATAAATTATTAAAAAAGTTAGTCCTTTTTAGTGCTGCTTTTGGCGTTATAGCTCCGTCTATGACTTTTGGTACCGGGCAGTTCCCCCAATGCCCAAATGGGCAATGTCCGCCACAAGGACAGTACGGTGATCCAAACCTTCAGGGTGGATTCGGTGGAATGCCTGGGCAAGGGTTCCCTGGACAGCCTGGACAACCCGGAGTACCTGGGCAAGGGTTCCCTGGACAGTCCGATCCAAATGCACCGCAGGGAATGCCGCCACAGGGAATGTTCCCTCCTCAACAATAACGTTCTAAATGTTGTTTCGTACAGTAAATTGTAGGAACGACCCTGTTGGAATCTATCTCAAATTGGCGTAAATGCCTCAAGGAAACCAACAGGGCTTAGCTGTCAAAAGGCGAAGTTTCAACGACTTCGCCTTGTAAAGTCATGAGTTAGCGCTCAAAAATCAGAAATTTTTAGCTGGCTGGGCTCAATCCTGACTTAACGATTATGCCGTCATTTACGTCATAATTCACTCTAACCGCCGGGACAAAACGCGCTCCAAGCATTTTTAACTCTTTTAAGGCATCATTGTTGAGTGTGATCATAGCCGGCAGCCAATCTTTTACCCCGCCGCCAGTTCCTACCAATGACTCCGTAACATTGGTTTCACGCTGTTCACATTTGCCCCAAAAGCCCTTTGCAATCGTGCTTTTTGCTTTGTTTTCGATATAGCCGGATAAGGTATCCAAAGCCATTCCTATAGCATCAATTGCTTCAGCAACATCAGTAGATTCCAGTGTTTTAGCGCAAATGATATTGCCCCAATACTCTTGGATGACTTTCGATAAACTTACTAATCGTAAAGAAAGAACCTTTAATAAATCCGCAATATTAAATATCGAATCAAAAAGTTGCGAGTCGGCTGTTATCAAGTAACTATCATCGTGAAGGGCTATGGTATTGGTCAATTGTTTGAGCTGCTCGAAGATAGCGCGCAAACTGCACGGATCATCAGCGGTTTCGTTGTTTTCATCAAATTTTTGGGCGAACGAAGAGGCGGCGTGCGAAATAGCATAATTCCCGCCAAGCCAATGATCAAATATCGCCGAAACAAGAGGGAGTACATCGTAAACGCATATAGCCTCGTCTGTTATAGCGGCAAAGAAATCTAGAATATTTTGAATATCAGCAACCAAAAGTATTAACCCCTGCTTTGTATTGTCAAAAAAGGCCTGCGCAGTATAAAGATCAGTAAGAGAAGTAATCGAATCTTGCACTGCACGGATGCAAATACTTATTTCTCCCAGCAACGGCTTAACTCCTGCAAAGCAATCACTCCCCATTTGGGTAGATATTATACGCAATATAGAAGCATGTAAGTCATCAAAAATAGGTAGGAATGGTAGTAAATCCACCCCTCCATCTTCACTGCTAATATCCCGGAATAAACATATCGGCGTACTTGCCAAGAATTCCTGCGACGAAAGCAAGCTTTGCCGCACCATAGGACATAAATCCGCAAGGTTTTGCAATGTTAGAATGAGGCTTTTGCGGCACCTTTGGGATGTACGAGCCTCGTCCACAAAACCGTTAATATAGCCATTGATATCGCTAATAGACGTCGCAATAAGCTGTACTTGATCATAAAAAGAATTACTCCCCTCCACAGAAAAATCCGCCAAAACCACGCCATTTGCTGCACAAAAATCGAGGAGTGCGGTTTTTAGCCTAGTTGTTAATTCTTCTAGTTCCAGTATTTTCTTATCGTAAACTATGTGCGGGCAGTATTTATTCCCATCATCACAGCGTTCCGAGCGGAAGAACAAGGCAATACTATCAAATATTTCTAGCAGTAAAAGTTCCACCGCATCGGGGGTATCGAAAATCAAGGTATACGGGATTTGCTGCAAAATTTGAGAAAACATCGCGGTATTTTGGGAAATTCCATTCATTTTTGACAAAAAGCGCTGCGGGCAGGCATGTTCGAAAGCATCACATAGCCCAGTAATAGTTTCACTTATACTTTGCGTAATATTTATCGTCTGTACTAATACATCGTCTTTAAAAAAATCGGAAGACGAGAGCCCGCTTAATCCTGTCGTGATCCCTTTTACCGCCTCATCAATAATGCCTAATATTTCTAGCATCCACCCGTTTCCAAAAAGACTAGTTTCCTGAGCGGCAGTATAAAACCCATCCCAAAAAAGAAAAATATTTGATAGGGATGAATTGATCGCCCCAAATATTTGCCTAATATTATCTTGATTTTGTGGCAGGATGGGAATGGCTGAACCGCCGCCCGTCCCAGGCAGCTGAAAAAAGTCCTGAATGCATTGGTATATTTGCGCGATACAATCGTTAATGTCACTAGCATTTTGTATAGTATCTTCCGAAAATAAATAATCATTGGAGATTGCGTCGGATATTTCTGCTATACTTCCCGCCACCTCCACTACGTTATCTGACAAAAGACGCATCATGTCGTAAAACGCGTCATCTTCAAGAAGCCGAAGAATCTGCTTATGGTGAAACAAAATCGGACAACTATCACTGATTTTTTTAAGTCCATATGATATTTGGTGAAGCTGTTGTACTATCCGAGCTGTATAAAAACTATCCTTCGCCCCTTGTAATATTTCCAATTCATTCTTCATATTCTTGATGCTCCCGATCAATCCGTCATACGAAAAACCCTTACAAAAAGGGCAGCTGTTGGGGTGAATCGCGATTAACTGTTGGATATCTTTTAAACTAGTAATTATCTCATTAATATCGTGTGCTTGGTTACTTGTGTTCTGTACTATATCCACGGCAGAAAAACTTACAGCTATTTTACTAATAATTTTAGCAAGCTCTTCAATGCATATTGGAAGCGCCGAACACCCGGTATTCTCCGCTGTGGCAAATGGGACCAATTCGAATTGGAGGCCCCGTTCATCCCATATATTCTCGATCTTTTGAGAAAAGGACTCGACTTTATTTTGCATATCTGAAAGTATACCGCTCCGCGTAAAAATACAACCGCTTTGTTCTTCGTACAACGCGTTAAGCGGCGCACGCAAGCTTTCCAGGAATTCCTTTGTCGCGGCGAATATCCCGTCTTGAAAAGCGTCATCCGCAAAGAAAGGCGAGGCCGCAAGGTTGTGCTGAATATTATTCACGGTACTGCACAAACTATTAATAAAAGAAACAAAGGATTTGCACCCATCGCACAAGTCTTTTAGCAAGAATTCGTTTAATGTAGCGTCCAAATTACTGCGAAATATTTGCGGAGTAATAAAAGGGCCGTAGGCCAAAACAACGCTTAGTTTTTTATGCAGCTCACTAATGCCCGCGTAAAATTTACGCAAATTCTCAACAGTTTTATACTGCGATTTATTTGCCACAATAGAAGCGAGGCATTCCGATAAATCAAAAAAATAGCCTGTTCCCTGTGGATATTGGTCAGGAGCTACATCCGGCGGCGTACCAAGCAAAGCTAATAGTTCACCGCCGTAGTAATACTTATACCCCTGCGCCGAGAGCGTATCGTAAAAATAACGGAAAAGCCCCCCAACTCCGAGTAAATCGAAATTTATTCTTGTTATGTCGCTGAGCTCCGCATCACTGTAATCAACGAAAATCAACTCAAGTATAGAATAAAGACGAGAAAACAGTGATTTGTAGTAATTATTACTGCTATCGTTTACATTCCCAATAATGTTTGCTATAACGTTCTTGTTGTTGGTAATATCCTCCGCCCTTGTCGCCTCTAGCAAAAGCGATACCGTTGGGAACAGCATGCGATTTTTTTTCGACGTTGTAGTGTCGTGTATATCGCTAATCTCCTTAATAAGCGGGAAAAAAGAATTTATTGATAAGCAAAATACCTTTTTTGATAGGATTTCGATGATTTTGTTAAACAGTCCGAAGATGGTTGGGTTTTGATAAGTCTCTAAAGTTAGTTCGTCGGCTTCAGTTCCTATCAATTTTAAAAAAGCCTTGATATCCGGCGGGGCGGAGAGCATATTCTCCTGGACCTCGCACAGTATTTGGAATAAACCAGTGGGGCTTCCGTCCTCCTCTGTCCCCTTTAAAATGCGAACAAGAGGTTGCATCGCGAGCGTATTAAGGAATTTTTCTAACTTAGAGACGACGTCGTTAATATCTAACCCGGCTATATTAGGGGCATCTTGCAGTAATAAATTGTTCAGGAACTCGATTATACCTGGTTCAGCTTTTCCTGCGCTATTATCAACAAAATTAGCATTTTCATCAGGCAGTTGCGGGAATTTTGTGTTTTCAAAAAGGCTGCGCACTAACGCCTCACAAGAAAATTTGTAATGGTTTATGCCGACCATTGATTCTAGTAGAAAATCGATAATACCTAAAACATGCGCAGCTTCTTCTTGAAGGATATTATCGTATTGTTGGTTGATATTTGTTAGCGGCGCAAAAACAGAATCATTTATTATCAGTTTCAATTCTTTAGATAAATCCCGCACGATGCTGTTTACGCACCCCCACAAGGTATGCTTCTGAGTGGAATCGATCTTAAGCCCGCATACCAAAATAACGCTTTCATACGTTGGATAAGCGACGATTTCTCCGACCAATTGCATTATATTACTTTCCTTTTCCAGAAATTCTGATCGATAAAGGGCTATACTATCCCGGGTAAGTATCGGGTAAGCAGTCATAAGCGAATCCCTAATAAAACAAATAGCATCCATAATATTTTCAAAGAAAAGGCGAGAAGAGGCGTACTCTTCCCCCAAAACAGCCAAAACTGTTGCTTGGTGTTCTTCCTCTATACCAGCGATAGCATATTTTATTTGGCTTATCAGGGAGTTTGTTTCCTCTGGTTGGTCGGCAGGTTGGTCGTTAGGTGTGCCAATCACATCAAGAATATCCTTAATTTCTAATTCTTTTATGCATGCGTTTATTCGCCCAAAGATACTGTTATTCTGATCGATTATTTGCCCAATAACATCCCTGATTTCACAAAAACCATGCGTTATTTTTACATACAACTCATGGATCCGCGATTGAACAGAGTTCTTATATCCAAAAAGATTTTGGTATAAAACACCTAATCTTTGGAACTGTGCGGTAGGAAGGTCCCCGATATCCTTAATCTCCTTAATCTCCTTAATATCCTCAATATCTTCAATAAGACGCTGCAATTGCGCTTGCAAAGAAAACCCAGAAAAATCATCAATTCCCCCGATAGCCTGCGCTATACTATCTCGCCCGCGCGTAACCACCAGCGCTTTAAAAATATTGTCTAATTGCTCAGTAATTGCGCCAGAGCCACATATTTTTGCTATTATGTCTTCCTTTACGAATTGAAGCTTTTGGGCACTATCACCCTTTATTTTCATGATAGTATTGCATGATAAACCACAGAACACCTCAAAATCCTCGCTTAAAAATCCAACTGCGGCAAAAATACTTTTTTTTATTTCGTTAAGTATTTGGAAGTGTATTTCATTTATAAGATTAACAACCTGTCCATGCTCTTCTTGTTCCATTTTATACTTCAGCTGTTTTAGCTTCCCCAATAAAGTATCAGCATAGATAGAATCAGTTCCTGCCCCAAGGATTCCTGATATTTCGTTCAATAAAACATGACTAAACGCAAACGATGCCGATAGCGCGTCGAAAAGATCCTTAAAGCACAGGATTTCCAGAAACAGGCTGCTTTCGCCACGGGCAATAGCAGAAGCTGTATCCCCTAGATCCTGCGACATGCCGCCGGAAAGGCTGTAGGCCCGGTCCCCTATCAGTCTCTTGTTATACATCGCTTCTGGCGTAAAAGAGGCCGCTGCAATGTTGTTTATAAGGCCTAAAATGGTTTCTGGCTGATCATCAAATGCCGTACCAATAAGAGATTTTATATGCTTTACGGCTTCATTTTCAGCAAAAACCGGAACACTAAGGCAAAGCGCCCCCAGCAAGCCTACTACCGCGCAAATATGCCACAGAAATGCGCATCGTCGTATGTGCAATATCTTCAATTAAACACAAACAAATACTCTTCGCTTAAACAATTGTATTAGCAATTAAATTTATAAAAAGTAAACAAAGGTATGAGCCGTTGAAATATTGTTCCACAACGTCTTTAACGCCGCTGAGCCCCATAAAACAGTGGCGCTAACTTCAGGTAATAATCTGGGCTATGCAGTTCTCGCCCTCGCCTTCGCCTTCGCTCCAGCAAATTGCCTTACTGCTAAAATGTCTGCTAACTTGCGTCATTTTGTACTACAATGCCGTAAGTGCTTTTATTTACGAATTATTGTGTATCGTATTTTTCTAAAAATGCCAATATTACTGTCGTTGGTTACGTTATCATTGCCAGCTAGCGTACAGAAGCTCAGTCCGGCCGAAGTAGCCGAAAATTACAAAAGGTTTGCAGATATAAATGATGTACACGGGCTGTATAACTACGGTGTATGTTTAGAGGAAGGCCGCGGTGTTCTTCAGGACTTAAATTTAGCAGTCAATTATTTCCGGCGAGCTGCAGATATGGGGAATCCTCTAGCAGTGTTTAGATATGGTTTGTACTTACGCTTCGGTATTGGCATTCAACAAAACGTCGCTCAATCTCGCATTTATTTGCAATGTGCTGAGGCCAGTGGTTATTCAGGAACACCATACAATGGCTTAGCCCTACATCCACAAATAGACTACACTTGGGGTCTAGCAGCACGGCAAGGCGACGGTATGGCGCAGTACAACTACGCTATGTTTTTGCAAGAGGGTAACGAAGCTGACAAGGACGAAGCACTGTATTATTTCCAGGAAGCGCGGAAACAAGGCTGGCCGCCATCATGGCTATATAAAAATTGGTGTGCAGCCGAGCCCAGCCAAAAAGAAACATTGAAGAGAAGTACGGACCGCTCTCCTACTATATAAGCTTATTAATTATACATAAATAAATAAAAAATATAATGAAGGTATAGCTGTATGTCGCCTATAGTCCATGCGTCAATTTTTATTTGCTACTCTTTGGGGTATAATCTGCACAGTGGCCTTTTGCGGCTACGCTCTTCCAAACGACATATGTTTTCATGATGTTGAAGGGCCGCCTGTTGCCCCGGTTTTTGATATTTTAAGTGGGGGGGGGCAAGAAGTATCCTGGTACGCGATATACGCCAGGCTTAATGAAATGCAAGCTGTTGCGGCCATACATATGAATAATAACGAAGTGTTAGATAATATAGGGTGCCGCACGGACAATTATAAAGGTATCGCCGACTACACATCAATATATTCAAAAATAAATACGATTCGTGTACTCGCTGATAACATAGCTAATTTTGCAGAGGACTATGAGAGTGCTATAGAAACGGTCATCCAATTGCTAGGCCAAGAAGGTGACCCGCCCGGCACGCACACGGTTTTTGGCTTTGTCGCAAGAGCTATCGAACAAATCATAAACCATGCCGAAATTCTTGCTATTGAGCAAACGATAGGGCTCCCGCGGGAAAAAGGAACGGCCTCACTATTTGGCGTGATTAATTCAATAATTTACGAATTGACGATAGCTCCACTGGCCCCGCTACTTGCCAAAATTAATAACAAAATGCTCGCGATCAAAGACGCAGCGCAGGAAAAATCCTACGGGGCATACAATTCCCCTATTTTTTTATTTGCAGAGCATGTCATAGACTTAATTACATCGTCATATACAATTATTGATTACCAAGACATTATTAAATGCAATCAAATAATAGGAACAAATGATGGCCAGGCCGAGGGGACATTGCTTGAAATACTTAATCAAACAATGCAAGCAATTGAAGAAAGTACGTTTTTGAATTTTTGGGAAGTGTGCAAAGTGCTTAACTGTGGCGGTCCGGATGGCACGGATGATCAGGGTGAAGATAGTACAAATACAGAAAGCCCTACTATTGCTGGATATTTCCATTCATTATCCTCTATCTTTTTGAAGAAAATAGAAAGGATATTAAGATTTTCAGATTATTTAATCACGCGAATAGAGCCCAAAATAATAGTGCTAAACGATGAGGAGCAGGATTTATTCCTAGATATAGCAGAGAAAATCCAAGAAATCGCGGAAGAATTGCCACGAAGTACTTTTCTGCTAAGAATCGAACATTTCGGCAATATTGTGCCAACCCTTTCGGAGATCTTGCGAATTTTGTACAGATTATCGCAGGAAGCTGGCTACGATAACGCTGCTTTTGCGCGAATAATGGGGGACAAATACGATTCTCCCGACAAAAGCACTTTATGCGGGGCGATGGCGCGGCTGGTAAATGAGATATACATTCTAGAACTTATTAACCATTTGGAGCAGGTAGGAGAGGCGACACCCCCAGCAATACAAAAGAAAATGGACCTTTTAGCGGTGACCCTGCAAAACAGCTCCCCGTCTATGGACCGCTCTTTGTACAATCAGACTCTTAATATTCTGGAAGATTACGCTCAATTGCAAGCTATAGACGCCACAGAGAATAATGATGTATACCCAGTCGTGAAAAGAATTGGTGGCAGGAATTTTTGCACACAGGCGCCGAGCTGTACTAGACGTACTGCTCAAACCGAGCACAAAAATGACGAACCAACAAACTTTTTACAACTGGGTATAGATGCCCCAGAGAACAATGATGTAATAGACGACTTATTGTACAAATTATACAGGGATTCCAACATCATACACCTCAATAAAGCGCAGGACTCTTTATTGCAAATAGTAAAAGACCAAAGTGTAATGGCCAATAAAGTGGCCGTCAAACAAATGTTACAGAATATAAATTTCGCCGATATCGTGCGAAAACTTGCCGATCATTCTTCGGCTTTATCAAAGCAGGACGCCCTGGATTTGTATGAAATTATTGGTGTGCCTGGGAGTGGAGCGGGTAATACAATCTTTAGTAAAATATCCTCTCTAGGGGCGTCTTTTAGTTCCGATAGTTTGGGAGAGGGTAGCAGCCCCGATGAGGCCGGCAGTACTGAAGAACGGCTAAACAATAGCGGCCACGATTTGCATTATAGGATTATTGGCGATATTAGCGATATACGTGACGATATTGAGTCCCCATCAGTAAATACGCTTTATGGCGATAGTAATTGGATAAAAAACAAATTGGAACTAGCTGAGTGTTCTTGCCAACAGGTCGGCGCGGATCTTATCACGCTTGCCAGCAATATCCAAAATTTCGCGCTAGCCATTAATTTTTTCGCGCAAAATATAGATATTGCGATCGTAAGATACCCCGCAATATCAGATGTAATCAACGCGATAACTGGCGTTTTTAATTTGTTTTATGAAATAAGGGCCGCAATATCGAAAATTAAAAAGATAATGCAACAGCACGCAGAACCAGCACAAAAATGCTATTTATTTCAAATCAAAAGGTACATCAACAATATTTCACAACGCCTATCGTCTTTTTCGCAAAGTATACTGCGAATTTTTGCCCCGCATGACGGTAGCAATGCGATGAACCAACAGACTGCCTGCAGGATGAAGAACGATAATTGCTGCAATTTATTAAGTGACGCAATAGATGCTATATCCAGCGAAGTAGGTCACGTTTTAGCTGAATATATAGCTCTTTTGGATGCTATAGGCGGAATCTTGTTTTTGCCATGTCCAGAAAAAATCAGCAAGGATATAAAATTTTTGAATGAAATGTTCATTGGCGTATTGGAGGATTTAAGATCCCTATCAGAAATAGATGTTTTTTGTTCTAATGCTGATACTGATCCTGGCGTCACCTGTTTGAATAAAAAATTTGAAACTATCCCGGTCCCTGATATTTTAAGTGTTAATATTGCAAGGGATGCATGCTGTTCTCAACAAATATTTCAAATAGACCAAATCAGCGAGCTTCTTTTGAGCTTTGCGGATGTCTTGCACGCAGCATTGGTGAATAACACCCTAGAAGAACATATTCTTCAAAAGACAGTAAACGAGTGCGTTTATATGCTTGCAAACAAATTCCACGTAATATTTCAAGAAATACAAACAATCACGGATATTTGCGCTGCGGGGGCGCGAACAACCTGTGCCGCCAATACGCTTGAGAAGAATATGAATAGTATTATCCGCTGTCTTTATGAAAGCATAACTATACTTGAAATATTCGCACAGAAGGATTATGACGCTGATACTAGACCTGTTGAAAAAGTGAGTAATTTCGAGGAATTTTTAGGAGCCCACGAAGCACAGAACCGCAGCGTACTTGATGTACGTGAGGATTCGAGCATCGGAGCGACGCCAAAATTACCGAAAGAACAAAGCTTTCGCAACAGGTCTACTGAAAGAACGAATAATAGCGAAAGATATATTTGCTCTAACTTGCCGTATTTCCTACATAAATTGGACGCATCGTTAATGTGCGTATATTCAGTACTAAGCGATGAGCACGATTCTATTTTAAGTATATTAAAAAACGCGTCAGCACTTAGCTATAATAAAGACCTTATCGATATTATACTTACTTTTGCTAATAAGCATGTGCCGGCCGCTATCCCAACAGCGCTATGCTGGAATTGTGCTGACGACGCGGTCGCCGGAGAAATCACCACAGAAACAAAGCAAATTTTTGGCACGTTTGGGCTGCTGCGGGACGTTTTAGGCGAAATAGTAAACGAATTATCGAGGCCGCGGTGCTGCGTTGCTGTATATGCTCTCTTAACAGAGTTAGACGCGGTTTTAGCGCGGTCTATCGATCTTTTCTGCGATTGGTTTAGACTGTTTTGCGATGGGACTTGGAATGAAAGTACAGATAGCACAAAATTCGAAAAGATTAAGGACAGTATTGATAATATTGAGGTAGTAGTCCGGCAATGTATATGGCAAACCATACAGGCCGTCGCAAATAAAGGGAAGCGGTGCTGCATTTCGTACGAGGCTGAGCCGTACCTTGCCGACGTATGCGATTCTCTTTTGGCATTAGAGAATGTGCTGCTGGAGTGCTATCCGTTAGAGTATGCCACGCAATTGCCTTCCCTCGCCCCCAGCACGGCTGGGTTTAAAAACACGTTGGAAGTGCCAGAGTGCGTTGGTGCAAATATTTTGTCTTGCATTCACTCGATAGCTAGCACTATTGGCCAATGCTGGCCCCGCCTCATTGGAATAGTCCAGGATTTGGTCCAAGCCAGCGGTGCAGAAATGCCGCCGACAGACCCCGCGGCAAAGCTTGACGGAGTGATGGCGGCCCTGCAACAACTAGCGCCATTCCTTTCGGATATATCAAAATGTTTGTTTATGCTGTGTGATTACTTGCATAACATACAACTTGCAAATAAGGAGTGGTGTACCTCATGCGATAGCGCCGCAATATCCGCAAGTATTAAGCTTATCGCAAGCAATATTGACAGAGTTCTTGGATCTATCCTTGCGTTGTCGGATTTCTTAGCTGGAGTAAAAACACAGGCAACCATGCATAATTTTAACGCTCTTTTGGCGTATGGAGTCCGCTCGCTTTCGCTTATAGACGAAAATGGGGCGGTTATTTATCGTAATAAAAATGGGGAGCACAGTATCACTTTACCACCGGCGTTACCGCCAGAGGAGATTGTACAAATCGAGGAGCCGCTATGTTATCCGTACTTCGTATACAATAGACCTGTTGCAAAAGTGAGTAATTTCGAGGAATTTTTAGGAGCCCACGAAGCGCAGAACCACAGCGTACTTAACGTACGTAAGGATTCGAGCATCGGAGCGACGCTAAAATTACCGAAAGAACGATGCTTTCGCAACAGGTCTAATAATCAGCAAGTACTATGTGACTGTACAGGAAATATAAAAAATCCTGGGCTGACAGGATGCAATATCCATGATTTTGTCCCAATAAAAGCGACAGAATACGTTGACGCCGCAATAACCGCGGCAGAACTTGCAGAAATATACCTGCGGAAGCTCCAAAAAGCTTTTACAAAAAACACGATGCGGTCCTGGGCGTGACATTAGGCGTACCCCTTGGCCGCTCAACACCACATACACCCAGTTGCCACTTGAAATACTGGATGACGGTTTTGCAGCTATTTCGCCGCCGCATTAGACACGAGCGCTGCAATTACTTTATTGATAATAGACTCTAAATTTGTCGACGACTTTGTATAAGCGAAAAAATCCCCTCCAGCCAAGGGTTCGTCACTACCTCCAGGGTATACCTCCAAAAACTTATCCCCAATAAATCCAGTCGTTTTTACTTCTAGCGACGAATCGTTAGGGATTCTTACATCACTGTTCACACTGATACTTACTAATGCTTGATAAGACTCATCAATTTTTATACCTAATACTGTTCCAATTAGGACGCCGCCAAGTTTTACTTCGCTATTAACAGATATCCCATCAGCAGATTCAAAAAGAGCATGGTATGTTACGCCATGGCTTGGTTGTTTATTTGTAGCTTTGTAACCAAGAAATAAAAAAGCCGCAGCAATTGCAATGACCAGAAAACCAACAATCGTTTCCATTGCGCTACTCTTCATAAAGCAGTCTAAAAATAAAGGGCAACAACGTCCATGCTACTACAAAATCAATAAGAAATCATAAATTTCGTACTCCAGCCTCAGAAGTGATTAGCCCAGCTTTGCCGTACTAATCCAACATGAATGGCCCAAATGGCCCCTCATCAGGATCCTCGCGCAAAGGCAATGGGGCAGCACCAGCGCCCTCTGCCACAGGAGCTCCAGCTGCATGTTGCTCAGAGACTTTTGTTGACAGGATACGACTCCAATGGTCCCTACATTGCGAAGCACTTCTTCCTGGCATTTGTGAGGCGATTGCCTTCCAATTATCGTGACCAAACCGACTAACCAGCGCCATAAGCCGTCTATCTTCTTCCTCAGTGAAGCGCGAGCGCCTCGATTTACATATTCTCTGCAGTAGATTCCACTTATTTTTTACATTCATATCTGTTCTTCCAGGGAAAAACCGTGCTATCACCAACCACTGAGTCCCAAATTCCTTAACTTTTTCCCTTAATAAAGCTACATCTTCTTCTGTCCACGGGGGGTTCCTAACGGTGGGAGAGAGGTAGAGATTCCAACGTTCTCTGCACTGTTTGCGCGTTTTTTCCATTTTGGCGGCAATTACGGACCAATTTTTTGTTCCATATACCCCAACCAGCGCGCGAAGCCGATCGTCGTCTGCCTTAGTGAATTTTGTGTGCCGTTTGTGCGGATAAACCAATGGTATTACAGGTGGAACCAATGGAAGCTCGGGAACGAAAGGCCTATCAATGGGACTTAGCATACCAAATCTCGAAAATGGTACTACAGGCGGAACCAATGAAAGCTCGGAAGCGGAAGGCGGAGCCACATCTGTCGTACTATCAATGGGACTTAGTATACCAAATCCTGGGAAAGCGCCTAATGCCCCATACTCTGCTTGCGGTGTACCAGATTCTGGGCATCCCCCAAAAGAGAATGAGTCGTGCCTGCCTACATCATCACTGCCACCAGGAAAGGGACCTAATATACTAGATTCTGGATATTCCCAAAAATGTGATGAGTTGTGCTTGTCTGTAGAAAACACAGTGTCTGGGCCAGCGCATCCTAACAACAGCGCAAGGCAGACAAATTTAATTAAACTGTTCATATTCCCGTTCCTCTTCCTATACCACATACATGGTACGTATTAATTGCTGAATTGTATATCTGATTTGCAGTGCTTAACTCCAGCCTCCGAAGTGGTTAAGCGGCGACCTGTTTTGCCGCAATCCCACAGCAACGCCATCAACTCATCACCTCCCACAGGAGCTCCAGCTATTCTGATGTCGTTCCCAGTTCCAAATCATGCCTTGGCTATTGCTGAGTGATAACATGACTATCTCAGCACCCTACATATTTATTTGAGTTGAGACTGCTAATTTAAAAGTTGGCGAAAAATAAAATTTTGCTATAATGCAATGCAGAGGGCCTAATTTGTTGAAACATGACTAACTGTCCGAAATGTGGGGCAAACCATCTCATTAAGTATGGAGCCTCAAAAGAAGGGGACCAGCGCTATCAGTGCAAAAAATGTAAGAGCGTTTTTAAGGATCGCGTTGCGAAAAAAACACCCCACCCAAAGGCAAAGCCTGAGTCTATGAAGGCGCTGGCCATATTGTTGTATACCGTGGGGGCTATGAGCCTTCGCGGGATTGCCAAAATTCTAAAAGTAAGCA
>JAIRNU010000035.1 GCA_031257945.1 Holosporales bacterium | reverse complement strand
CAAAGAAAAGATAATGTATAATCAATGTATAAGCCTCAATTTATTACTTAACTTTTACTGGAGTACTTTGGAACAGCTAGCCCTTTTTGCCCATACTTTTTTTCTCATTTGATATGAATCTGGACAAGCTTGAAGTTACATATGTACAATCCAGCAATTGTAGTACATGCTGTGTATGGGTTGCAGTGATGGGACTAATATGAACGATTTTATTAAATTCGCGGGGATTGCGCTATTGTTAGGATGCACTTGCCCAAATGTTGTGTTTGCTAGTGCGTTGCCGCCATCTGTGTTGAGTGGACAGCGCAGAACGCCGAAGAACAAATTCACTCCGGAGGAAGATGCGCAGCTTACTGAGCTGGTGGAGCAGCAGCTTGGGGTACGGTACTGGAAAGAAATTGCCGAGAAAATGGACGGAAGAAATGCCAGACAGTGTAGAGAGCGTTGGGTTAACTATCTAGCTCCTGGCGTTAGTAATGGGCCATGGACTCCCGTAGAGGACGCCGTATTAACAGAAAGATACGTAAAATTGGGGCCTAAATGGAATGAGATTGCACTATTCTTTCCAAGAAGAACGGACATACATGTAAAAAACCGATGGATCTTATTGCAGCGGCGAATGGAGCCAGCGGAGGATAAAGCGAATAGAAAAGCGGAAAAAGCGAAGGCAAAGCAGTACGCACCACCACCGCCTATTGTTGCGCAAAATTTTGACAGAGATGACCCGACTGATTTTGGCCGAGATGAGCCATTATTTCGTCAGTTTGACGGCAATGATCCATTTGATTGGAATTGATGCAACCAAGCCAACGGCTAATTCCTTCGTAGTGCCGCATAACCATGGTCTAACGCACGTTGTTGGGGGATGGCAGCCAACAACCGCTACTGCCCCACTCCCCCAGCAAAATGTTAATAATCCATCCCTGGGCCCATACCGCCTTGTGGAACTTGAAGTTACATATGTACAATCCAGCAATTGTAGTACATGCTGTGTATGGGTTGCAGTGATGGGACTAATATGAACGATTTGATTAAATTCGCGGGGATTGCGCTGTTATTAGGATACACTTGTCAGAGTGTTGTACTTGCTAGTGCCCCGCCACCGCACAGGGCGACGAAGCACAGATTCACTCAGAAGGAAGATGCGCAGCTTCGCACACTGGTAGAACAGTATGGGGCCAGCAATTGGTGGGACATAGCAGAAGGCATGCCAGGAAGAACAGGAAAACAGTGTAGAGAGCGTTGGATTAATCATCTCTCTCCTGAAATTAATAACAGCATGTGGACGGCGGAAGAGGATCGCATATTATTGGAACAACAGGCGCTATTAGGAAATCAATGGGCGCGGATTGCGCTATTCTTGCCAGGAAGGTCGGTCGCAGGTATAAAAAATCGATGGGCCTTGTTGCAGCGAAATGGAGGTAACCCTCCGCCGCTACAGCAAGCGCTGCAAACATTGCAAACACTGCAAGCTCAATTTGCGTTGCTGCCTGCTGCTTCACTACCGTCACAAATACCTGCTGTTCCGCCACCGTCACAAATACCTGCTGTTCCGCCACCGCAAGTTCAGTTCGCGCCACTACCGCCTGTTGTTGCACAAAATTCTGACAGAGACGACCCGACTGGTTTTGACGGCAAGCCATTAGCTCGTCAGTTTGACGGCGATGATCCATTGTTTCGTCAATTTGACGATGTATTTCGTTTTGACTATAACTGATGCAACCAAGCCAATGGCTAATTCCTTCGTAGTGCTGCCATAACCATGGTCTAACGCACGTTATTTGGGGAGGGCAGCAACACCGCTACTGCTCCACTCCCCCAGCAAAATGTTAATAATCCATCCCTGGGCCCATACCGCCTTGTGGAACTTGAGGCTTTGGCTCAGGCTTCTCAGCGACCGCAGCTTCAGTAGTAATCAAGAGACCCGCAACAGACGCCGCGTCAACAAGCGCCGCTAAAACGACTTTTGTCGGATCTATGATGCCTTTTTCCATCAAATCCCCAAAAACATCGTTTTGCGCATCATACCCAAAGTTAAAATTCGAGTTCTCCAGGATCTTCTCGGCAATTACTTCGCCATTACGCCCGGCATTCTCCGCGATTTGGCAACATGGCGCACGCAATGCCCGTCTGACTATACCAATCCCAACGTTCTGGTCCTCATTCTCGCCTTTTACATTCGCAAGAACGCTAGAACTCCTTAAAAGCGGCACTCCTCCGCCAGCAACAATCCCACTTTCAACGGCAGCCCGCGTCGCATGCATAGCATCCTCAACGCGATCTTTGCGCTCCTTAACCTCGGTCTCTGTCGCCCCGCCAACACGGATCACAGCAACCCCGCCGCTCAACTTTGCTAGGCGCTCTTGGAGCTTCTCTTTGTCGTAGTCGGACGTTGACTCTTCTACCTGGTTACGGATCTGCCCACAACGCGCGGAAATAGCGGCCTTTTCGCCAAAGCCCTCAACAATCGTCGTCTCCTCTTTGTTCATAACGACTCTTTTTGCCTGGCCAAGCATCTCAACGTTGACATTTTCCAGCTTTATTCCGAGCTCTTCCGAAATTAACTGCCCACCAGTAAGAATTGCGATGTCTTCAAGCATAGCCTTCCTACGATCGCCAAATCCAGGCGCTTTTACGGCAGATATCTTCAAGCCAGCGCGAATTTTATTAACAACCAGTGTCGCTAGCGCTTCGCCCTCCACATCCTCCGCTATAATGACTAGCGGACGCCCGGACTGTACAACAGCCTCTAAAATAGGCAAAAATTGCTGTAAAGACGAAAGCTTTTTCTCGTAAATCAGGATGTACGGATTCTCGAACTCACAGATCATTTTATCCGCATTAGTAACGAAATACGGCGATATGTACCCGCGATCAAACTGCATCCCTTCAACGACATCCAGCTCTGTTTGCAGAGACTTTGCTTCCTCGATGGTTATAACACCCTCTTTCCCAACCTTCTCCACGGCTTTAGCCAAAATCTCGCCAATCTCGGTTTCGCCATTAGCAGAAATCGTACCGACCTGGCGAATTTCCTCATTCGTTGCAACAGGCTTGGACTGCTTTCTTATAAAATCAACGACCTTCTCTACGGCAATATCTATACCGCGCCGCAATGCCAGAGGATTCAGCCCAGCAGCTATCGCCTTTAGTCCTTCATGCACGATTGCTTGCCCAAGAACTGTAGCTGTTGTTGTGCCATCCCCGGCCAAATCAGAGGTCTTCACAGCGACTTCTTTGAGCATCTGCGCGCCCATATTTTCGAACTTATCCGAAAGCTCTATTTCTTTGGCCACAGAAACGCCGTCCTTTGTGATCCGTGGAGCGCCGTAAGTCCTTTCAATCAAAACATTGCGCCCTTTAGGCCCTAATGTAACCTTTACTGTGTTAGCAAGCGTATTAACGCCGTTCAACACTTTTTCCCGCGCTTCGTTAGAGAAGCGAATCTCTTTTGCTGACATGATAACCTCCTTTCAGCTATTACCGTACAAAAACGCCCATAACATCAGATTCCTTCATTACAAGGTAATCTTCGCCATCAAGCTTAACCTCCGTACCTGACCATTTGCCGAACAGGATACGATCTCCGACTTTTACATCCAACGGACGAACTTTTCCGCATTCGTCGATGGCGCCACTTCCGATGGCAATAACTTCGCCCTCGGCTGGCTTTTCCTTTGCTGTATCAGGGATAATGATCCCTCCAGCAGTTTTTTCATTTGACTCTATCCTTTTTACTAGGATTCGATCATGAAGTGGTCTAAGTGACATAAAAACCTCCTAAAATATAAAAAAACAAAACAACAATCCATAGGGGGGCCTTTGGCGGTGCTCTGGCAGCACTCTCTCCCTCTGAGTGCTAATTTGGAACAAATAGAGAGTTTTGTCAATACCTTTTTGTGATACTGTGCAAATTAATTAGCGACCACACTTATCCCCCTATATACCACCCTTCCCATCAATAGTCTTTTACTCAGTGCTCAGCACCACATAAACCGGATCGACTGCCATTTTTGTCGCAAAAAAGTCACAGTCGCTAAAAAATTTCGGGAAAACTGCTCCGGCCTTAACGGTTTTTTTATCAAAAAAGTGTCACAATAGTCCCAGTAAGAGGTTGGTGGGGGATAGGGATGGTCAGGGTAGCACAATAAAGTTAAGAAAATGTTTATGCGAGTAAAATTCCTTCAAGCCCAGGGATTCTAAGGGCTACAGGCCTGTGCAGCGCTCTAACCGTATGTTTGGCAAAAGAAGTATTTGTATCAGAATTGTGTGAGTCTATTCCCAATATAGCATAGCTGAATTTATTGACAGCCACACCGCTCTGATCGGTTTTGCCGCTTGGAATTCCCGGCGTTGAACAGTTACTTATTGATGGATTTTCAAGAAATCTAGCTATAGGCCCTGAACCTGGACCTCTTTTAGCAAAAAGCCTTTGTAACAATCGTAGCGCAGTGTCACGTCCCAACAAGACCAATATCCTGTGGGACGCGTTTTTGCGCATTTGCGGAATTACCGTACAAACAACTATTCTAGCGGCGGCTCAGCAACAGTTGTCCTATACTTATAAAGAGCAACTCCACATGCTATCACCGCAGCAACACCTACTGCTGCAATGATTGTTCTATGCTTTCGGCATTGTGCCCATACTCTTTCTCCAAAAGCAGGCTGTTCAGGATCCAGCGGTTGCAATTCCTCATCTTCAGCATGCGCTTGGACAAGTACTGGCGGTACTAGTACATCATCTTCATGAGCAGGCGGTGCTTGTTCCGGTGCTTGTTCCGGTTCGGGTTCCGGCTCTGGTGCTGGCTGGTCTTGGACAGGTTCTGGTACATCATCTTCATGAGCAGGCGGTGCTTGTTCCGGTGCTGGCTCCGGTTCGGGTTCCGGCTCTGGTGCTGGCGGGTCTTGCGGTACTTGTGCAGCAATATGCGCATTAAGAGGATTTGGGGGACCGTTAAAAATAGTTAAACCAAAAGATTGTGTATAAATTCCCGGTGCCGAAAATGGTACTACTAAATGTTTTCCGTTTCCGCGTCCGTTTTTGATAAGCATTCGGTACAAAAAACAACCGTGATCGTGGCCGCCCACTATTTCGAGCCTAAACCTGTCCGAATTTCCCGGGAAATTTGCCTCAGTCAAACGCGCTTCTGGGCAGAGTTCGAACATACGCGCCAAAAAATTTTGCGTTTGAATACTTGTTGCATGCGAAGCCAAAAGGATGTCTAACGACCCATCACCTGGATTGTTATCACATAATTCCTTTAGTGCTCTGACCCAAGTCTCCCCAATGCGGCGAACTATAGCATCTGTTTCAGGTCCACAGTTCCAATAATCTGGCCCCCTTGTAGTCTTACCCGTTACGAGACTAAGTGCATTGTAATAAGCATCTGTCAAATAAGGAGCCACCAGTGGTGTATTTTCTGCGCCGAACACCCCGCAAGCTGCAAGGTGTGGGAAAACTAATATGTTCCCATCTCTGTAATAACTCTGCGTTGCGACAAAATGGGAAGGATCTACATCCAGCAGTTCTCCATAACTATCAATCTCTTCTAAAAAAAATTCCTCATGGCCAAGAACAGGGCTCCAATCAGTGATTATCCCTGGAGTATATGGTGACAAAAATGGGATGCTATGGTCTTTGCAAAATCTTGCAAAACGGAAAAGCCTCTCTATACTTTGTGCCTCATGATTGCCCTGAACAACAACGACTCTTACACCTGGAGGCCCATTAACATGCCAAACGCAACACTACATATCTAACGACCACTGTCCTAGATGAAAGTTATTCCCTAAGGTCACCCAGATAAGCTAATCTCCTTACAGTAAACAAAGGAGGATTTA
>JAIRNU010000003.1 GCA_031257945.1 Holosporales bacterium | reverse complement strand
CACAGCAATAGCTGGCTGGCTTTTGTGGCGTCATTACCGCGACAATGTAGTAGCGCGTAACTAAAATGTACGATTACCGGTGTTCGAGGGGTTCATCCTTCGCGCACCGGAATTTTATCGGTATTTTGCATCGCCACAGATAAGGCAATTACCTGAATATCGGCCTGATCTGTGCTGTGGTAAACCACGGGACCTACGTATGGAGAAGGCTTTACTTGGGAATATTTTGGCAATTATTGAGCTTCATTTTTGCTTGATAATAAAAGTTAAGGTGTTGTGCGGCTTTTATTGCGTGGTGAGAAAACAGGCCGCAAATTACAGGTAATTCCGTTACTACAGCCATAGCAACGGCATGGGCCCCCTAGACACCAGCTAAAAATATGGTAGACTCTTTGTAAGGAAAATTGGGTATCTCGTTTTTACAAGCCTCCTTTGCGTTTAGTCTGTAGTACACTTAAAGTGTGACCGCAGCGAGTTTGGAACGCTACTTGTATAGTTCGCCAGATATCCTAGTCAAAGAGTGTGAGCAGTGAATATCAAGAAGGTTGTTGGCGTAGTTGCGGCGCTGGCGGCGGCTGCGTACTGTGGCATTTTTGTAGTGCAAAAGTGCAGCGTATTTGAGAAAAATTTTGCGTACGCGGGAACACTGGAGGCGACGCGTATTGTTGTGCCGTCACGGTTATCGTCGCAAATTACTAGTTTTGACGTTAAGGCTGGGGACCGCGTAACGAAAGGCCAGGTTATTGCGACACTCGACGACTCAGACCTGAAGATATCTTTTAAAAAAGTAAAAGGGCAGTACGATCGCAGCCTTACTTTGTTTAAAAATGGGCACTTCCCTAAATCAGATCTGGAGGCGTTGGAGGCGAAAAAGGAGGGCATAGAGCTGAAGCAATTATGGTGCTCTATAAAATCCCCAATAAGCGGCGTTGTTTTATCGAAATATAAAGAGGCTGGGGAGTGGGTAACACAGGGCACTGGAATCGCTTCAATCGCGGATATCCGTAACATATGGGCGACTTTTTACATCGAACACGATAAGATCGCGGCATTAAAAATAGGGATGCCCGTGGTTTGCACGCTACCAGAAATGCCAGGCAAACGGTTCCAGGGGAAAATCAGCATCATTAATAGTGAGCCAGAATTTACTCCTAAGAACGTACAAACTCGCTCGGAGCGCACACGCCTCGTCTTTGGTATACGGGTAGATTTCGATAATGGTGAAGAAATTTTGAAGCCTGGAATGACGATCGAAACGCAGTTTGATTTGTTTGAGTAGGTAGTTGCTGGCGGCGCGGCAGCTTGTCGGAGTTGTGATTTTGGTAGGTAATGATTAGCATAGAGGTCCAAAATATCTTTAAGCAGTTCGGCGAGGTGGTCGCTTTGAACGGCTGTTCGTTATCTTTTTCCGCCGGCGTAATTCATGGGATTATTGGGCCAGAGGGCGCCGGGAAAACCACTTTGTTGCGAATATTGTTGGGGCTTTTGGACTGCAAAGCCGGGGAATTTGTGTATTTCAAAAACGGCGAAAGCATGGCGTTCAAGGCCGTCCGCGACCATATTGCTTACATGCCAGAAACCCAGAGCTTATACGGAGATTTGTCCATCGAGGAGCATATGCGTTTTTTCAAGGATATGTACGAGGTAAGCGACAAAGAATATGAAGAAAAAAGCGCGGAGTTATTGTCACTTACACGCCTACACAAGTTTAAGGACCGCCCTGCTGGGAAGTTGTCCGGCGGGATGTACAAAAAGCTGGGGCTAATTTGCGCGCTCCTAAGGTCCCCGCAAGTAATGCTGCTGGACGAGCCAACGAACGGGGTTGATCCAATTAGCCGGCGCGAATTCTGGGATTTGTTGTATAATCTGGTCCGCAAAAACAGGATTACAGTGCTTATGGCGACGGCTTACATGGACGAGGCGGAGCGCTGTACGCATGTTCATTTAATGGAGCGGGGGAGAGTCCTGGCCGAAGGCGAGCCCAAAAGCCTACTAACACGATTTGCTGTAAGAAATTTCGACGAACTGTTCCTGCGCCATGCGGATACCGATGCTAATGTTGCTGCTAACACCGGCAACGGAGCCACCATATGAGCGATGCAGGAGTAGGCGCAGGCGCAATAGGAACCGAATTTCCGCCTATAGTAGATGTAAAAAACCTTAACGTAGTTTTTGGGTCGTTTTTTGCCGTAAAAGATGTATCTTTTTTCGTCAATAAAGGGGAAATTTTTGGTTTTTTAGGCGCCAACGGTGCCGGCAAAACAACAACTATCCGCGTGATTTGCGGGCTTATTTGCGCAACTAGCGGCGAAGTAAGAGTTGATAATGAGCACTTTATTCCAGGCAAAGAAGACATAATAAAGTCCAAAGTTGGGTATATGTCGCAAAAATTCACACTATACAAAGACCTCACAATAAAGGAAAATTTGGATTTTGCTGCCGCCATCCATAACGTCCCTAAAAAAGCGATGCAAAAAACTAAGCAAGAGCTTTTTGAACTGATTAAAATTGATCGCGGCGAATCTGACCTCGTCGCCGAGCTACCAAGCGGGATAAAGCAGCAGGTCGCCCTAGTCGCCGCCCTTATCCATAATCCAAAGCTTGTTGTGTTAGACGAGCCAACCGCAGGCGTTTCCCCGGCGTCGCGGGCGCATTTCTGGGACCTTATAAAGAGGTTAACCCAGATTGGGAAAACAGTGTTTGTTACAACGCACTACATGGATGAGGCGGAAAATTGCGATAGGATCGCGTTGATGCGCTCTGGAGAGCTTATTGCTGTTGGAAGTGTGCCGGAGCTAAAACGAAATACTTTCAAGCGGCAGATATACAGTGTGACGCCTAAAACGGCTTTTACTGAAGAGCAAATCCAAGCGCTCTCCCCCAAATGCGACCTTTTTAAGCCGTATGGAATACACTATCATGTAATATTAAAAGATGATCAGTACGTTGCGGAATTAGAGAGGGTTGCCGAAGTGGTAATGGTAGAGCCGTCATTAGAGGATGTTTTTGTACAGCTAGTAGAAGGAGACAGGTAATGGTTAGTCGACGGCGTATTTTTTCGATTTTGAAAAAAGAGATTTTTCATATATTGCGCGATCCTTTTACAATTATTATGGCGCTAGTAATGCCTGTTGTTATGGTACTGATTTTCGGTAGTTCTATCGAATTTAACGTACAAAAGGTGGCAACGGCCTACGTCGATCAGGATCATTCTCAGACCTCTAGGATGTTTTTACGATTGCTCGGGAGTTCCGAATATTTCAAGCTTACCCAGGTTGATAGCGTCGCAGAGGGAAACAAAAAAATGGAACAAGAGCAGGTTCGCGCATTAATCGTTATCCCACCAACATTCGAAATGAATCTTTCTGGGCGGTGCCCTAGCAGTATACAGGTCCTTCTGGATGGTACGGATAATTCCTCTGTCGGAGCGCTTGCTGGCTACATTGGTCTTATTCAAGGGAAGATGATTAAAGAGCTTAATCGTGGGCAAAATACCAAACCCCAGATCAAAGTAGAGAGCCGCTTTTTGTTTAACTCGGAATTAAGCTCACAGTGGTTTATTGTACCGGGGCTAGCGGCCGTTGTTATGGCGGTTTTATCGATTTTGTTGACGGCATTGACTATTTCAAGAGAATGGGAGAATGGCTCCATGGAATTGCTGCTTTCAACGCCAGTTCGCCCACTGGAAATCGTCCTTGGCAAAATCATTCCCTACGCCCTCCTTGGCATATTTTCAGTTTGCATAGTTTACCTGATTGCTCGGACGGTTTATGGCTTGCCGTTTGTTGGGTCGCACTGGGTTTTCTGCTTAGGGACGCTTTTATTCCTGTTATCATACCTTGGGCTTGGGTTACTAGTTTCCACAATGGTACGTAATCAGCAAGCCGCCGTACAGATTGCTATGATGCTAGGGTTAATGCCGTCCATGCTATTTTCAGGGTTTATTTTCCCGCTGGAGCAGATGCACGTCGTGTGCCGTTGGATAGCAACAATCTTTCCGGCGCGCTGGTTCGTGGAAATTGCGCGGGACCAATTCCTAAAAGGGTCCTCGCTTTCGAGCTTGTGGCTGCCATTTACAGCTTTACTTGCGGATTCTTTCTTTATAATTCAATTGTGTGTGCGAAAATTTAAGAGGACTTTGGAAAAATGATACTACGTGGATTTATTAAGAAGGAGATTATCCAGACATTGCGTGACCCGCGCCTTGGGGTGATGGTGTTAATAATGCCTGTCCTACAGATATTGCTCTTTGGTTATGCGCTAACTAATGATGTGATAAATATAAAGCTTGGCGGGTATTTCCAGCCCAGCGATGTGGTTGCTCAAGATATTTATAAAGCCGCTGTTGCATCGCAGTGGTTCCTGCCAATAGATGTGGCCGGCACCCCTCCAGAACAGGCGATTTTAAGCGGCAAGGTTGATGCTGTAATAATTGCCCCCGAGGGGGGAGTAACCAAAACGGTTGGGCGTAATGAGGGAAAAATGCAGCTCCTAGTTAATGCGACTAACGTTTTGCGAGCTGTTGCGATTGATGGGTATATACAGAATATCGCTTGGAAGGTATGCAGCGCGGATGGAGGGCGCCAAAGCCCCGTTAATGTCGTAATGCGCTCACTTTATAATCCAACGCTTGAAACGTCGACATTTATTGTGCCCGGGCTCATGGCGATGATTTTAACGGTTTTGGTGATGATTCTTACGTGTACATCAATAGCAAAAGAAAAAGAAAGCGGTACATTTGAGACGATTATTTCCGCCCCGATTAAACGGCGAAGTATAATCCTTGGGAAGACTATTCCATTTGCTTTAGTTGGACTCTTCAATACTTTTGTTGTGCTAATTGCAGGGCTATGCTTTTTTGACTTGCCGTTTCGGGGGAGCTTCTTGATTTTCCTTGTGGAAAATCTGTTTTTTGTGGTCTGCGCGGTGCTGCTAGGCATTTTGATGTCCACATTCGTAAAAAATCAGCAGCAAGCCATGCTCTGCAGCTTTATAGTTATCTTTGTACTTATGATGCTATCGGGGTCATTTTTTCCTATAGACAATATCCCAATATGGCTACGTTGGTTTGCTTATGCCAATCCAATGGCCCACCATACGCTCCTTATCCGCAACATCCTATTAAAGGGAGGAGATATTGCGTACGTTGTACAGCATTGCCTAGCGATACTGGCGGCAACATCCGTTATCGCGTTATGTGCGTTTTCACGGTTTAGGATTACGTTGAACTAAAGGTTTGCGCTGGTGGTTTGGGCGGGGTTCCTACATTGTTGGGCGTTCCGCCGGAGGAACTAAAACTTTGTGCCTAAAGACCTCAGTACGTCACACACTTACTTGGATTTAATTTCGCAATACTTGCAGTAAGCTGTTACTACAGCAATACTATCCCAATACTAAGCCTCCAAATATTTATTTTCATTTTTAACTGAGGCAGGTGAATTCCTCAGTAACACTTCCTTCCTAAGTGTATATACTCTCGCCCCAAATATTTATTTTCATTTTTCTTACATTATTAACTGAAAATAGGTTGACTTCTTAATGCTTTTTGTGGCACTACAAGAATATAGATCACGACAGCTATGGCCCGGCACCTTGGGTGGGCGGGGGATTGGGATGGCTCCCCCATTTAAAGGATATCACAAAAAGGTTAAGGAATCATTAATACTTTGCGAATACTTGAACCTCCCAGAAATCAGGGGGATACAGCCAGCGCCGCCTTAAACCCCCAAGGGACTCAGGGGGTACAGGTGCCGCCGATCACCCCCCCCAGAATCCAAGGCATACAGTCAGCGCTACCTAAACCACCAGAAATCCAGGGGGTACAGCCAGCGCCACCTCAAACCCATAGAAAACTCAAGGGATACAGGCGTCACCACATCAGCGCCACCCAAAACCCAGAAGAAATTTAAGAAGTATAGCGCTGTTGCCTGCTCTTGTAGTAGATCGCCGAGCAACCCACCTTTGACACTCTACAAATTATGTGTGTGGCTGAGATCCCTATAATGCCTATGTTTTTAAAAATAGGAGGGAGGGAGATTTCTCTCCCCCCGCGTTATAAAAGTTAAGGCATGATGCGGGTTTCGTTGCGTGGTGAGAAAACAGGCCGCAAATTACAGGTAAGAGGTAGGACATTCCATTCGCCTTCAAAATATCGTACCATTAAGTAGGAGGAATCTTCCTTAAGAATGTGGCGGCATGCCGTTTGACGTTGTTATTGTACCATTTTTACAACTATTGCTTTCGTGTATAAAATTATACAGGACTCTTATTTTTGTGTACATCGTCATAAGCCTTCTGTTGTCATTCAATATCGTCAATAGAGGGAATGCTATAGTGTACAGCATGTACTCGGTACTGCTTCAGCTTATTGAACCTGTTCTTAGGCCAATTAAAAGGGTATTACCAAATATTGGGATTTTCGATTTTTCGGTTATTGTGTTAATTCTGGGGCTGCAGTTTATCTCCAGCGTTATTAGCATGACTATTTTGAAATACTTTAATGGGTAAGGTTACGTAATAAATCTGTACGTGGAGGAAAAAATGACAGACAAATTTATTTTAGAAAAAAATTTTGATTATGCGAAATATGAGCAGGAAATTTACAATGCTTCTATTGACGATATCGTGAGAACTACACGCACCAACCGGCGCAATGAGCTTTTTGTAATTACGCTCCCGCCGCCAAATATCACAGGGTATTTGCATATCGGGCATGCGTTTACATCCACGCTGCAAGATATTATGCTGCGGTTCAAACGGCAGCAGGGGTTCATCACTTTCGGGCAACCTGGGATTGACCACGCTGGCATAGCAACCCAGATAATCGTGGAAAATAATATCGAAAAAGAGGGGCTTTCGCGCAAAACCCTTGGCCGCGAAAAATTCTTACAACGGGTTTGGGAGTGGAAGGCCTCATCCGGCGGGCAGATATTCAACCAATTGCGGCGGCTAGGGATGAGCGTCGACTGGCAAACCGAGCGCTTTACTATGGATCCCGAATCGAACAAAGCCGTTGTTCATTCGTTTGTACGTTTGTACAACGACGGCCTTATATATAGGGCCGAAGGAATGGTGAACTGGGACCCTATCTTAAAAACTGCGATATCGGATCTTGAAGTTTCAAACAGAATGGAAGACGGGCATTTGTGGTATATACGCTACCCAATCAATAAGAGCAGCGATTTTTTGACGATTGCAACGACCAGGCCGGAAACGCTTTTTGGTGATACGGCAGTTGCTGTGCACCCTGATGATCCGCGCTATAAGCACCTAATTGGAAAGCAAGTTCACCTGCCGTTGACCGACCGCAGAATCACCGTCATCGCAGATGCATTGATTGCCATCGAAAAAGGCACCGGAGTTTTAAAGGTTACTCCCGCCAATAGTTTCGACGATTTTGAAATAGGGCGGCGGCACAACTTGCAAATGCTGAATATTTTGAATGATGATGCTACTTTGAATGAAAAGGTTCCTGAAAAATTCCGGGGGTTATCTTGCCCGGCCGCCAGGGATCTTGTTATAAAGCAGCTAGAAGAACTGGGCCTTTTGGAGAAGGTAGAACCGATTTCGCATTCTGTCCCGTATAATGACCGGTCCAACGCGGTAATAGAGCCACGTGTAACGTACCAATGGTTCTTGGATGCAGCAACGCTTGCAAAGCCAGCGATAAAGGCCGTGGAAGATGGGCGGATCCGCTTTATTCCCGAGCAGTGGGCGGCGACATATTTCGAATGGATGAATAACATTCGCCCATGGTGTATTTCTCGCCAAATTTGGTGGGGGCACCAGATCCCCGTATGGTATGCGCCAACAGGGGAGGCTTTTTGCGCAGAAACTGAGGATGAGGCAAAGCAACTAGCCGCCAAGCATTTTGGCTGCGATATTGGTGCGATCCCTACCTTACAGCAGGATCCTGATGTTTTGGATACGTGGTATTCCTCTGGGCTATGGCCATTTACCACGCAATATTGGCCGTCTGATACCGATGAATTGAAAGCGCGCTACCCTAATAGCCTGCTTGTAACAGCCTTCGATATAATCTTTTTCTGGGTAGCACGGATGATTATGCTGGGCTTGTACTTCATGAATGATGTTCCCTTCCGCGATGTATATATACACCCACTGGTCCGCGACGCTGAAGGCCAGAAAATGTCTAAATCCAAAGGGAATGTCGTTGATCCGCTCGAACTCATGGATAAATACGGCACCGATGCAATGCGCTTTACTTTGGCTAGTCTTGCAACCCCAGGGCGCGATATCCGGCTGAGCACTGTCGCTATAGAAAACAGCCGCAATTTTGTAACAAAAATATGGAATGCGGCGCGTTTTTTGGAGCAAAACGCATGCTTGGCACAGGAGGGCTTCGACATTAGCCAAATAACTTTACCGATTAACCGGTGGGTTGTTGAACGGCTGCAGCAATTAGAAGAACAAGCTACACAAGCATTTGATAACTACCGATTTGACTACGTAACGCAGAATATCACGAAGTTCTTGAAGGATATATTCTGTGATGTATATATTGAATGCTTGAAGCCGTGTTTATCTGGTAATGCTAGCGATGAGGAAAAGCGCGAAACCCGCGCTGTGGCGGGCTTTGTTTTTACTGAGTTTTTGAAGGTGGCCAATCCCGTTATCCCATTTGTAACTGAGTTTTTGTGGAAGGTACTGAACCCTACCGCCAAAGAGATGCTACTTGTTGCTGAGTATAGTTGTCCGAGTACGAAGTGGGATGACTCGGCGCTTGCTGACGTTTGCGTAAGGCTGACCGAAGAAGTCCGGTCTATCCGCGGTCTTCTTGGCGTTCCGTTAACCCAACAACTTTGTTTGTACGTAGAGGATGACCGTTTCCGCGAGTTTGTCGCGCGCAATACGGTGTGGATCGAGATATTAGGCAAACTAAGCGGGGGGCAGGCATATACTGGCCAAAAGAGCCTCAAAATTGTTTTAGACGGGGTAGAGTTTTTCCTCGAGTATCCAAGCGGGATTGACGAAGCCGAGGCCAAGCGCGTTATCCGGCGAAAGATTGATGATTTAGCGGAGGATTGTGAACTGATAACGAAACGAGTAGAGAATGCAGCGTATATAGAGGCGGCGCCGGAGAAATGGCAAGCCGATAAAGAAAAGCTGCAGCAAAAGATGTTTGAAAAGCAGAAGATAGAGGAGGCTTTCCGCAGTTTGTCGTAGTCGTTGCTTGCGATAAATCAGCTGCGATAAATCGATGTAAAAGTTGAGACATGGTGCAGGTTTTTGGGCGTGGTTGGCGAACAGGATGAAAATTACAGCCTCAGTCAACCTGATCATCTATCGCTGCGAGCCTCACCCGAATCGCTCGCCACCTCGCTGCTAGCAAGTCTTGCCATTTTGCGGAGTCTCGCTGTTCTGGCGGCGTGTCTTGACTCACGTTATCCAAGATAGTTTGTGCATGCTTCAGGCCGTTAGAGACGGAACTAACGGTCGGTGTCATTAAGTACTTATCCGAAAACAGTCTATCAGTTAGTGCTGTCATTCGAGGAGGCAGAGCTAACAGAGTACGCATACTTTCATTAGCTATGCCTAAATCTACTTTTCCTTGCGGAATTTTTCGGCGTATCACGGGAAGGTCGGCGTATTCCGGCGACCATAAATTTACCCCGAAGAACTGTCCAAGATCAAACACATATGAGAAAAAATATGTAGTGAAAAAAGCCTGAAAAGCACGAAATAAAAAATACAGTATTCACAAAAAGCAAAAAGGCCTCCAGAATGAAGTTAGAAAAAA
>JAIRNU010000018.1 GCA_031257945.1 Holosporales bacterium | reverse complement strand
CAGAACCGTACGTGATAGTCTCCCATCATACGGCTCTTGTTATTCCCTCACGGCACCTAACGGCACCGCGATGCTTGTTCGTCGTCCCAGTAACTTCTGCGTCAGAGCTCTTCGTCCCTCCTGTCGTCACAGTTTCCTTCAAGCTTCTTTCACAGTTTTCTTTAACTAAAACTAAATAACCTGTAATTCCCGGATTTTTTCTTACCATTTGGCAAAATCGGCGAAATAGGGCGGTTTCTGTGATTATTGTGGTAAGAACTTTTTTTTACCATACATCAATGAAAAATCCAAGGATTTCACAAGTTTGGGCAAATGGTAAGAAAAAATCCGGGAATTACAGGTTACAAATTCTTTTTGCCATAGGGGTATGAGCATCACGGACTTTGTCCAAAATTCAAGTGACCATCGCAAAAGCTAAGCCGTAACTTGTCGCCCTCTTTGATTGTGCCGTCCAAAATACCTACCGATAGAACGTCCTGAATTTGCCGCTGAACTGCCCGACGTAGCGGCCTAGCGCCATATACCGGATCGTATCCTGTATTTGCTAACCAATCGACTAGGCTTTGCTCCCACTCAACCTCTATCCCTCGATCAAGCAGGATTTTGGCGATAGCAGACACCTGGATCTCCACTATTTTCGATATTTGGGCGCGACGTAACGGGTTAAACAGGATAATATCATCAAGCCTGTTCAAAAATTCCGGGCGAAAGCTTAAGCGCACTAATTCTTGGACTTTCGAGCGGATATCCTGCGGAATTGCCGTTATATTCCCTACATTTTCTGGAATTGCGCAAAAAAATTCTGCCCCAATATTTGACGTTAAAATGATAATAGTATTCTTAAAATCTACGGTTCTCCCCTGGCTGTCGGTTAAGCGACCATCATCAAGAACCTGTAATAAAATGTTGAATACGTCGTGGTGGGCCTTTTCAATCTCATCGAAAAGAACAACGGAGTATGGCCGCCGCCGCACGGCTTCAGTAAGTTCGCCGCCTTGTTCGTACCCTACATACCCCGGCGGAGCCCCAATTAGGCGCGAAACAGAATGCTTTTCCATATACTCAGACATATCAATCCGCACCATATTCGTGGAAGAATCGAACAAAAACTCCGCTAATGCCTTTGTTAACTCCGTTTTCCCAACGCCAGTAGGCCCAAGGAACATGAAGGACCCCATCGGGCGGTTCGGATCCTGCAACCCAGCACGCGACCTGCGGATAGCGCGACTAACGGCGCCAATTGCCTCGTCTTGCCCAATAACTCGCTTAGCAAGTTTTTCCTCCATCTGTAAAAGCTTTTGCTTTTCTCCCTGGACCATGCGATCCACGGGGATACCAGTCCAACGCGACACAACAGTTGCAACGTCATTCTCGGTAACCTCCTCCTTGAAAGATGTGGATTTCTGCTGTTCTTGGATGGCAGATAGCTCCGCCTCTAGCGCTGGAAGCTGGCCATACATAATCTCACCAGCTTTAGCCAAATTCCCCTCCCTTTGCGCAACTTCCAAATCAAATTTCGCAGCATCTATTTTCTCCTTTAGTTTGCGTTTTTTATCCAGGGAGTCTTTTTCCTGAATCCAAACGTAGCTGAGTTTTTGCGATTGTTCTTCCAAATCGCTTAATTCGCTTTCAAGTTTGGCCAGTCTTTGTTTTGACCCATCGTCTTCCTCCTTCTTCAAGGCCTCTTTTTCTATTTTTAATTGAATGATTTTGCGGTCAAGTTCGTCGATTTCCTCGGGCTTGGAGTCTACTATCATTTTTATGCGACTAGCCGCTTCGTCTATCAAATCAATCGCCTTATCCGGCAAAAACCTATCACTTATGTACCGATTGGAATATACACAGGCGACAACAATTGCAGCATCGCTGATGCGAATACCGTGGTGAAGCTCATATTTCGGCTTTAACCCGCGCAAAATGGAAATAGCATCCTCAACGCTCGGCTCGCCAACCATGATTGGCTGAAACCTGCGCGCTAAAGCTGGGTCTTTTTCGATATGCTGGCGGTATTCGCTTAGGGTAGTTGCACCGATACAATGCAGCTCTCCCCTTGCTAGCGCCGGCTTTAGCATATTCGAAGCATCCATTGCCCCATCAGATTTCCCGGCGCCAACTACCGTATGCAATTCATCAATGAAAAGGATGATATTGCCGTCGGATTTGGTAACCTCGGCTAGGACTGCCTTTAATCTTTCCTCAAACTCCCCACGATACTTGGCGCCAGCAAGCAATGCCCCAATATCCAACGACATCAGCCGAGCACTTTTCATAACATCGGGGATGTCGCCATTTATGATTCTCTGCGCCAATCCCTCAACTATCGCTGTCTTACCAACACCAGGCTCACCAATAAGAACCGGATTATTTTTTGTACGGCGCGATAGTACCTGTACAGTCCTACGGATTTCCTCATCCCGCCCAATTACCGGGTCTATCTTGCCGCTCCGCGCAGCCTCAGTTAGATCCACAGCGTATTTTTCGAGCGCATTGTACGTGTCTTCCGCGCTGTTGGACGTTGCCCTTTTTCCATTCCTCATTTTATCCACCATTTGCTTCAAATAATCAAAAACTACCCCATTTTTTTGGAAAATCTTGCTACTTTCCCCATGTTTGGCAAGGCCAAGTAGCATGATATCCAACCCGATAAAACTATCACCATAATCCTTCGCGATTTTCTCCACATCATCAAGCATTGCGGCGAGCTCTGGGTGGAAATACAATTGCCCATCGCCCCCCTTTACAGTTGGCGTTTTGTTTAGCGCCTGGCCTATTGCCTGCTTAAATGTAATAACAGAAGCACGGTGCAACCGGAGAACCTGATTAACAGTATCATCGTCCATGGCAAATAAAGCTGCCATGACGTGAAGTGTCGATACATGCTGATGCCCCCTTGAAATAGCAACGTCCTGTGCTGCCTGTAGGAGCGCTTGCGCTTTTTGCGTATAACGACTGAAATCCACAGAGTAATTAGCGTTACACCCCACCTGGTTGCATTTTACAATTTCAACTGCACTTGATGAAATATTTTTTTTGATTTCTGTGCACCTGGTGGGACTGTTTGCAACGCCAGGACATAGTCTGGCATGCACGTAATTAAATTGAATGCGGCTGCGGAATTTTGCTCCCTGGCAAAAATCCTTTTGTTGATAATTTTGCGAAAAATCCAACGAAATATTCGTTTCCATAATAAAACCCCCTAAAAAATAGAGCCCCTGCAGGCTCTGAAAAAACTCCCTGACTACATATAAGTTTACCAGCTCACAAAAACTGAAATCAAATACGAAAAGTAGCCCATAAAAAAATATTTTTTTGTTATGGTTGGGAGCGGCGAATTGCCTTAGCTACCAAATTAGCACCCTACTTAGCACCCTAAAGTCTTCAGAAATAAGGCTTAAGGGGGAAGAAACCCTCTTCCCATAGTTATTGATCCCGGCATTTGTGGTTGGTGTGTTATATCGGCGGAGCATCTATTACGGTAACAATCGCTGAAATCCCTAGGTATTCTGGTGCGCAGTATACTGTGTTAACGTCGCCATTTGCATTAGAGCTATTGCGTAAGTCATTTCCAGCCCTTGCTTTCCGCAGTGCAGAAACGGCTTTTACAACGGTCTATTGTTTCTGGGGACTTTACTGCTAGTTTACTTGCCGCGGCCGTCATCTTCTTTGGTGTGTCTTTAACCAATTTGTCGTCATACACTTTACACTTCAAATTCTTCATCACGGCAAACAACCCTTCAGCTTCAGTATTCATATTTTTATTGAAAAGTTTTACGTATGTGCTAGTGTCTGAGGAGCGAAGTATGAGTATAAATTGGAGTTTTCCGTGGCAAAAGAAGTGAAAGTCTATGATAAGTTTGTCGGCAGTCTAATTGAAAACAAGACAGCCGTGGTTATATTTCTTATTAATGGGGTAAAATTGCAAGGCGTTATTGATGATTTTGATGAGGTTTCTGTCGTTTTGAAAAGGGACCAGTATGTGCAACTTTTGTATAGACATGCAATCTCCACAATAGTTCCGCAATATAGGTACGATGGGTAAGTTTTTGCTGGGATAGCTCAGTTGGTAGAGCAACTGATTCGTAATCAGTAGGTCAGAGGTTCAAGTCCTCTTCTCAGCACTTTGTGGATTAGTTGGAGGTATTTTTTGTATTTCTCCGCTGGTGTGGTTATGAACGTATTAAGGTTGCTATTGCATGTTGGAAAGTATGACAAAAGGTATCGTTTTTAATATTGGGGATTTCGTCGTTTATCCAGCCCACGGGGTTGGTAAGCTTGTGGATATTGAGGAGCACGATGTCGGCAGCGTAAAAATAAAGTTGTATGTGATAACTTTTGATAAGGCTCACATGACATTACGGCTCCCTATTGATAAAGCTGTTGCAGCTGGTCTTCGCGGGATTTCAGCAAAAGATGAGATGGTGTCTGCCTTGCAGATGTTATCTGTAAAAACAAAAAAGAAGAAGGTGATGTGGAGCCGGCGTGCCCAAGAGTACGAGACGAAAATAAACTCTGGGAATATCGAACATCTAGCAGATGTTATTCGGGAGCTGTACGTCTATCAACTAAATAAAGATCAGTCGTATAGTGAGCGGCAGATTTATCAAACTGCGCTGGATCGGTTGGCTCGAGAATTGTCTATTGTAGAAAATATAGATGAGGAGGCAGCCATTGGACGAATTCAATCATTCCTAAGCGTTGCTTAGAATGGCTCAAGGGCGGTTTGCAAGGCGGCATCATTTTCCGGTATTCCCCTGTAGGGCGTGTCGCGTCTTGCTCACTGCTCCCGGCACTACACTAGCGGCTCTGTTTTGAAATGGGTGCTAAGGTCACCTGTAATTCGCGGTATGTTTTCCCTCCCCCTTACTTCGTCTATAATACGTCTTGACGCCACAATGTCCGCAATTCAGCACCTCCAGGGCACCATTCATTTTCTTTGTTGGTTTGCCAAAGGTGAGCGCATCGTCAGACACTTTACATTTCATATTGCGCATTGTATTGAAAGCTGCAAAAAAGCAGTAAGCCTTTGCTGTAGTAATACTGTCCCAATACTAAGCCCTCAAATATTTATTTTCATTTTAAACTGAGGTAGGGGAACTCCTCAGTAACCATTCCCTTCAAAGTGTATATACTCTCGCCCCAAATATTTATTTTCATTTTTCATACATTATTAACTGAAAATAGGTTGACTTCTTAATCTTTTTTGTGGCACTATAAGAATATAGATCACGACAGCTACGGCCTGGCCCCAGGGGTGGGCGGGGGCTAGGGATGGCCCCCCATTTAAAGGATATCACAAAAAGGTTAAGGAATCATTAATACCTTGCGAATACTTGAAAGCCCAAGGAACTCAGGGATACAGGCCTATGCAACGCTTCGACCGTATGATAAGATTCCTCCAACTCCAGAGGCCCTAGGGGCTACAAGCCTCCGTAGCAATTCGGCAGTATGTTTTGTGCAACGGGATACCTTGCGTAGCGGCATAGCGCTAAGCCAGGCATCGTAGACCTCTAGCACAATGTGTGTGTTTCGGCATTGCATATTCGCTTATTAATCTTGTTGTGTTATCATGCCGTCATAGTGGTATTCTCTCACAGTAAAACGCATGTCTATCAAGCATACGACGGTGTTGATCATTGGTTCTGGACCAGCCGGGTACACCGCTGCAATATACGCTGCAAGAGGCGGAATTTTGCCGGTCCTATTTACCGGGCATCAAATCGGCGGGCAACTCCTTCAAACCACGGAAGTCGAAAATTTCCCAGGATTCCCATCTCCAATCATGGGGGTTGAACTTATGGAGCGCATGAAAGAACAAGCACTAGCTTTTCAAACGGAAATAGTAAATGATGCGATTACTTGTATAGATACTGCGAGCCGGCCGTTTAAGTGCTTGTCAAATAGTATCGAATACACAGCTGATACTATCATTTTGGCAACAGGCGCTACTGCTAAATGGCTGAATGTTCGTGGGGAAACGGAATTAAGGGGATACGGGATATCCGGCTGCGCAACGTGTGACGGGTTTTTTTTCCGCGGGCAGCACGTTGTCGTTATCGGCGGGGGGAATACCGCGGCAGAGGATGCTTTGTTTTTGACCAATCACGCGGCGAAGGTTACGTTAATACACCGACGAAACATACTACGAGCTGAAAAAATTCTTATCGATAGGTTGGTCCAAAACGACAAAATCGACATCATATACGATACTGTCGTTGAGGAGTTTGTCGGGCAAGCTTCTCCTAAGACGGTTACTGGCGTGATTGTTAAAGATATTACAAATGGGCAAAAGCGAACAATCGATACGAACGGAGTATTTGTTGCAATTGGGCATGCTCCACAAACATCCCTGGTAAAGGGAATATTGCTATTAGACGATGCTGGCTATGTTATTACAAAGCCTGGTACGACGGAAACATCTGTTCCTGGGATTTTTGCCGCTGGTGATGTAATGGACCCAGTATACAGACAAGCAATCACAGCGGCGGGGGCGGGGTGTATGGCGGCCATGGACGTAATCCGGTTTTTGCGGGAGAACGAGGTCGCAGGGAAAAATGGGTATTAGAAGGTATATTAATAGATAATTCTTTAATATTAGTGATAGACCTACTTGTTTTGTACGAAGTTTTTGCCTAAGATCCCTAACAGGATGGTTAATGATTGGTCGAGAGACGTGAATAAGAGTGAGTTGATAGCTGCCGTAGCTGAGAAAGCTGGCGTAAGAAAAAGTGAGTGCGAGAGTGTGGTTGGTGCTTTTTTGGAAACCGTAACAAGCACCCTGAAGAGTGGTGCGGATATTCGCCTTGTAGGCTTTGGAACTTTTTCCGTAGCTGATCGCAAGGCGACTATGGGTAGGAACCCAAGCACTGGTCAGGAAATAGCTATTCCAGCGAGTCGCGTTCCTAAGTTTAAGCCTGGGCAGAGCTTGAAGGACGCGGTCAATTTGAAGTAGCTTCGTTCTATTGGTGGTAATATACCTTGTCATAAAATGGTGATCGGGGTTTTTGTGCGCGGGCGCCGAGCTGTACTAAGTGTACCGCTCGAGCCGGGTGCAAAGGCAGCCACGCCAGCGGGGTTTTGGGCAGGGTTTTTGTGAAACGGTGAGCGAGATTGCCCCCTGAACGGGTAACTTTGCGGGGGTTGACTCTGGGCGTGTTTGTAGTGTAAGTGTTTAGTAGCGGTTGTGTGTAACAGGCCCAGATAGCTCAGTCGGTAGAGCAAAGGACTGAAAATCCTTGTGTCGTTGGTTCAATTCCATCTCTGGGCACCATTCCGTTTAGTGTGTGTAGGTTTTATGCAAAAAATCTTGATTGCAAATTGGAAAATGAATGGTAGCAAGGACCTGGTGGATGGTTACGCTGATGCTCTTAGAGGGACAACTTCTGATTACGGCGTTGTTTGCTGTCCACCAGTCACGGTTATTGATTATGCGTATGGGCAGTTGCCATCTTTTGTATCCCTTGGCGCGCAGGATTGCTCTAAGTTCGATAGTGGTGCGCAAACTGGAGAGGTCTGCTGTTCTATGTTGCGCGAAATTGGGTGCTCCCACGTTATAGTCGGGCACAGTGAAAGACGCCGGTCTCAGAATGAAAATGACGCTGTTGTGCAGGGCAAAGCGGAGATAGTCCAAAAGTACGGAATGACACCAATTGTGTGCATAGGGGAGTCCTTGGATGAGTACAGAAACCGCGAGACGCTACAAGTGCTTGAGCGGCAGCTAGGATATCTAGCACAAGCGTCAAAAGGGCATCTGATTGTAGCATATGAGCCAGTTTGGGCGATTGGTACTGGAGAAACGCCATCTATAGAGGAAATAAGCAAAGTCCACCGGTTTATAAAGGAAAAGAGCGGGGCAACAACGGTTTATGGGGGATCGGTTACGTTGGACAATTACAAAAGCATAATAGCCCTTAACGAGGTTGACGGCGTGCTAGTTGGAGGGGAAAGCTTAAAAATTGATAGATTCTCTTCTATGCTGCGCGGCTTGTAGCCTTTTGAAAGGATAATATGTCGATTAAGACGAAACTGGACCAAATACTTTTGCGCTATGAAAATGTTGGGGCGCAGCTATCTAAATCGTTTGAATTAAGCCAGGATGACCTGCGCAAATTATCTAAAGAATTTTCTGATTTATCAAAGATTGCTGGATTAGTAAAAGAGTTACGCTGTACTGAAGCGACATTGGCAGAAACCAAAGCATTATTTAGAGATACCGTTGATGACCCTGAATTAAGGGAATTAGCAAATAATGAGGTAATAGCTTTGAAGGAGCGTATAGATTCCTTGAATCACCAAATACTTATTATGCTTTTACCAAAAGATACAAATGATGAACGCAACGCAATTATAGAAATTCGCGCGGGAACTGGGGGCGACGAAGCCGGGCTATTCGCCGCTGATTTGTTGCGCATGTACCAGCGGTATGCTGCGATTAAAGGGTGGGGCTTCGAGATTATGAGTAGCACTGATTTCGTTGGTTCGCTGCGCGAGGCGGTGGTTTCTGTTACTGGGGCAGATGTTTTCGCCCGGCTGAAATTTGAATCCGGGGTGCACCGGGTCCAAAGAGTCCCAGATACCGAAGCGTCTGGCAGGATTCATACTTCCGCAGCGACTGTAGCTGTTTTGCCAGAAGCCGAGGAAATAGACGTTATAATTGACGAAAAAGACTTACAGATAGATGTGTATAGAGCGTCTGGTGCTGGCGGGCAGCACGTCAACAAAACAGAAAGCGCTATCCGCATTACGCATATTCCTACCGGCCTGGTTGTTACCCAGCAAGATGATAGGTCCCAACATAGGAATAAAGCTAAAGCTATGAAGATACTAAGGGCTAGGTTATATGACCTGGAGAATGAAAAAGCTAATGCAGAGCGGGCGGCAGATCGGAAAAGCCAAGTCGGTTCCGGGGATCGCTCCGAACGTATCCGTACATACAATTTTCCGCAAGGCCGTGTGACTGATCACAGGATTAACCTCACTCTATATAAGCTCTCCCAAGTGCTTGAGGGAGAGGCTCTTGATGAGGTTATAGACGCCCTGATTGCAGAGGATCAGGCTGAGCGGCTGGCGTCGTCTGATTTGTCTACTTAATGGACCTGACACTATGATACAGAAGACCTCGAAGCCACTCATTTTGGTACGTTCGTCGATATATTTGCCAGAGCATCCGACGCCCCTAACGTTTTTTTAACCAATATTATGCATTATCTGTACATATACTTATGATGTTTTTATTTTTTATATGGAGTCGTCATTCAATTCGGATCAAGATTACGATATTCTCGAGGTGCCAGGGCTAGATAGTTTAAAGATTGCGGTAATTCCATCTACACTACGACGCCGAGAGGGTGGGGAGGACTGTGTACGCTCATACGAGTGGACCGTGTCTATGGGAATAAAATTATCGATAACACCCATAAGACTATACGGTTGGTACGCTGAATCTGAAAGGGAAACAGGCACAGAGGTCGGAAATCGGCTATTTACATCTGCTTGTATTAAGCATTCTGAACTCGTTATAGTAATACTAAACGGGGCCCACCTCGCTAAACTAGAAAATTTTTTGCATGGTGGGGAGTTAATACATGAAGTAACAATTACTCGTTTAATAAAGTTGCATGGCCTGCCAATACCTGTCCCTATACAAACAAATACTTTCGGAGATTGTTTTATTTCTGGAGTACAGCAATATTTAGACTACATTATTGTGAAAATTAGAATTGAGACGAAGAGCGTAGCATGCAAGTCGTTTAACCAAAAGGGGATTTTAAATGGGGTCGACTCTTACGAAGTGGATTTTCGAAGAAATGTAGTGAAAGGGTAAATTGAGCGATAGGATCCTAACATGCATGGCTGTATGGGGTGTTGAACTAAATATCGACGTGATGGTCTTTAATAAAATTTTGCAAAATATTCCGCACTTCGGTAGAGTTCTTATACTGATTTTTTGTAGAAATATTAAGTTCATATTGGCGGATACTAAATGTTTGCATGTAATTGTGCAAAGAATGCAATGGCAACGAGTTTATCATTTTTGCGATCCGCCCGACGGCATTAGGGGAAATGGAGAGCTTCCTAATGCCAAGTGCTAGCAGCACCATAGCCGTCAACGGATTCGTTGCCATTTCCCCGCATACATGCGTTGTAATTGCGAATTGCTGGAGTTGTGAAATGATACTTCCCATAAACTCCAAAAAAATCGGCGATAAAACGTCTTGTGACGCGATTACAGACGCATCCCAACGATTAACTGCAAAAAAGAACTGAAACAGGTCATTCGTGCCAATGGATACAAAATCCACCAGTGGGCATATTTTATCAAGCTGGTATACAATGGCCGGCACCTCAATCATAACGCCAAGCTTTATTTGGCTTGCGATTGAGGGGTGTTTCATACTTAGGTACCTGGCCTCGGCATCTATAATTTTTTGATAAGCCTTAAGTTCAACGGTATCAGAGATCATTGGAATCATAATATTTATTGGATCGTGTGGGCGGTTGCTTTGGATCCTGGCCTGCAAAAGGGCCTGTACCTGGGTTTTCAAGAAGGAATGGCGGTAAAACAGGATCTTCCCCATCTGCGTGGCTAGCGGTAGATGCTTCGAGTATTGTAGTGCGTCTTTCAGCGATGCTTCAGGAACACCAGGGATATATTTCCTATTAAACTGCTCTTCGAAGTATGCGGCCTCTTTATCGTCCGTCATATCTATTGTACGAAAAACAATCTGCTTTTCCGCTGCCTGATCGAGTATGTCTTTATACTCCTTTACCTGTGCAAGGCGGTCCATCACCCCATCAGTTGTCATAAACAGAATTTCCGTGCGAAAAAGGCCAACACCCTTTACAACTGGGGTATGCACAATCCGCAGTTCTTCTTTAAGATTTGCGTTAATATACAGGTCAATATGAATGTTATCCTTTGTTACGGTTTGTTGAGGTAAATCATCATCACTCCGCCGCAAAAGCGCTGTTTTGCGCTGAAGCCTGGCTAAAGTATTCTGCGATGGATTTATATACAGTTTATTCGCATTTGCGTCGATCAGTAGCGTCGTACTTGCGTTACGGATATAAGTATTTGCTTGAATATTCCCTAGCACTGGCAACAACAAGGATCTTGCTACAATTGCTGTGTGCGATGTCTGGCCGTTATCTTTTAAAACAAGGCCGGCAACTTTATTGAAGCGGTAATATTGAAGCAGATCCGCCGGACTTATATAATTTGCCACAAGAATAAGCGGTTTTGTATTAAGCTTCTGCGGTTCTTGCCCTGGTGCGTCCTCCTTTATAAATTTCCTTAATTGAAGAAGCAAATATTGCATATCGTAAAATCGCGTCCGCCAAAAGCTATTAGAATGCATCTTGTCTTTGAAGTCTTGCGCGACGCATTCTGTTGCTTCGAATGCCGTTTTCCCCTGCTCGACGTGGCTCAACAACTCCTGTTCAAATATAACATCCTGAACCATCAGTCGGTAAATATCGAAGATTTCTAGTGATTCTTCGGTAAGAAGAATTGCGGTTTCGGATAATAATTCCCCGATACTATTCCGCAATTTTTCAATAGCGCTGGCCATCTTTTGCTTTTCTTCTTCTTGCGAAAAACTGGACTCTACTTTTTTGCCACGAGTATCACTAATTCTATAGAAAAGGGCCTGACCCATTGCTATGCCGTAACTTAAGGCATTCCCCAGCATAACGATTTCTTTACAATTATCGTTAGTATTAGCAGTAGAGTTATTGTGCAAGTCAGTTGGTTCCACGAATACCGCACGCCTATTCCGTTTGTACGATATTATTGAGCATACGCCTTTTTGGCAATAGCCAAATTTGTGTTGTGTCTTGCCAACTATGCGATAAAAGCTGCGTTATTTTGGGGGGAGAACAAGGTGAGCATTTCTCTCCCCCTCTCATCGCAAAAGCCGATGTATTCGCAACTTTTACGGCATGCTTGGTACACAGACTGAGAATCACAGATACTTTGCAGCAATCATTGGGGCAAGACCAGTCGTAATACCAACTGCAGCACCAACGCCAGCAGCTATTCCTATGTCTTTCTTGCTAAGAATTAGCATTTTAGAGCGATAACAGAGACCCCAATATATTGCCGCGTAAGTAGCAAATCCCGCCCATACAGATTTGTACCGCATAAAGGCATAAGACAAGAATGCACATAAGCAAAATACACAGCCATGCTGCTCTTTACCGGTATGGTTATGGTTGAAGTCAAAATGGCCGTTGGTATGATGCTCCTCTTCTAGTACTGCAGGACTTGACGCAAGCATGCTGCAAAACTTCCATCCGGCTATCGCTGCGGCTACCGCTCCGGCTATTGCTGCGGCCACAGCATAAGCGTTTTGATAATTGAACGTACTCGTGGCACTGTAAACTATCGCTCCCGCGGCAAGGCCAGAGACAAGTGAAAGACTCCCTACTTGAAGTGGCACGCAGCCTGATTGCGCGATCCAAGTAATTGAAGCCATTAATGAACTCACAGTAACGCATGCAGCTAGTCCGAGAGCATATATTTCTAATTTACCTACATTCGTCTCATGTTGTTGCTGAACGACGCGTGGCTCTCCGTCAGCGTGCAGTCTATCACCCCCGTAGGAAACACAATTGAAACAGAACGCAATCCCCAACAAAAATAATTTTTTTAAACTCATAAAGCATCCATAAAAAACGACATGCCCTATTCTGCACGAAAATGAAATAAAGTCAATACAATTTGACAATCTTGTCAACGCAATTTAGAAATGTCCTCTTTGTGCAATTTAGAAATGTCCTCTTTTGGTTCGCGAATGGTTCCATAATGCCTACCAGGATGAGGATCATTTTGGTGTGCAACCGTGCAAACAAGACTAAACGAGAGAGAGATGGAGAGGTTATATATTTTGCGGCAGGCGACGGAGCGTAAGCTCACGCAGGCTGAGGCGGGGCGGCAGCTGGGCTTAAGCGCCAGGCACGTTCGTCGGCTAATTCGGCGCCTAAAAGAGCAGGGGCCCAGCAGCGTACCGTACAAGACGCAGCCCGGCAATCGCGGCTTTGATATGGCTGTTAAGGAGGAAGTGATGCAATTGGTGCGAGAGAAGTACTGTGATTTTGGGCCAACGTTTGCCGCGGAGAAGCTCAAAGAGATAGACAAACTATCCATAAATCGTGAGACTTTGCGCCAATGGATGATAGAGGCAGGGCTATGGCGCGGCAAGAAGCGCAAGGTTCTTAAGGTACACCACACAAGGGAACGGCGCCCACGCTTTGGCGAGCTTGTGCAGATTGATGGCTCGCACCATGATTGGTTCGAAGGACGGGCGCCAAAGTGCTGTTTAATTGTCTTCATCGATGATGCCACGGGCAAAATTATCGCAGCCCGCTTTGAGCCTACGGAGACAACGTTTGGGTACATGAGATGCATACGGGCACACCTTGAAAAGTACGGCAAACCTCTAAGCTACTACAGTGACCGCCACAGTATTTTTCGAAATAACAGGAAGGATTGCGTTGATGGTATTATCACAGACACGCAGCTGCATAGAGCGCTGCGAACGTTAGGGATTGAGCTGATTTGCGCTCGTTCGTCTCAGGCTAAAGGACGCGTGGAGCGGGCAAATCAAACGATGCAGGATCGATTAGTTAAGGAGATGAGGTTGCGTGGTATTTCGTCGATAGAAGAAGGAAACGCCTACCTTGAAGAGTTTATCGCCAAACATAACGAAAAATTCGCAGTCCCTCCGCAAAATTCAACAGATGCACACCGGCCGTCGTTCCACGATGCAGCGCAGCTTGACGCAATATTAAGCGTGCAGTCAGAACGGAAATTAAGCAAAAACCTAGAGTTTTCGCACAATTGCGTGTTGTACAAAATTGTCGGAGAAGGACGCGGCTATAGGTTGCGGCATGCCACAGTGACCGTGTGCGAGCTCATGAATGGCGAGGTCGAGGTCTATTGCGGCGAGCGAAAGCTGCAGTACACGACCATGCAGGGGCCACGACGAGCACCAGTCGTAGACGCTAAAGAGTTGAACCCGTACGTGGACCAGTTGACTGAAGTTGATCCTCACCCTAGGTAGAGATTATGGAACCATTCGCGAACCAAAAGAGGACATTTCTAAATTGCAGAACCGGACATTTCTAAATTGCACAAAGAGGACATTTCTAAATTGCGTTGACACCTCTAGACAATGTAGTGGTAGAGCTCGCCTTTTTATTGTAAAATCGGCGCCGTGAGGGAAGCTCAACAGCTTTGTTTTGTTGCGTATTTTTGCTGGTTTGCGCTGTGAAAGAGGCATATTCGTACTGTTTTTATGACTTACCGTCTTACCAACATGTCAAAAAGCCTCCTGTTATTGGGATTACTGTCGATATGGTTGATGCTAGAGTGGATCCAGGCGGCTCATGGTACTCGGTATATCCGTGGTATGCCATAGGACGACGGTACAGCGATGCGGTAGTCTTGTCCGGCGGGGTCCCCCTCATGCTGTGTTATAATTTGTCGAATGTCGAGACGTATTCTAGAGTACTTGACGGATTGCTTGTAGCCGGGGTTAGTGCTGATATAGACCCGGTGTTTTACGGTGAGAACGTCCACAAAACAACGAACTCGCGGCCGAAAAAAACACAATTTGAGTGGGCGATTTCTAAAAGAATGATCGACATGAACAAGCCGGTTTTAGGAATTAATACAGGCATGCAGATTATAAATGTTGTGCAGGGGGGAACGTTATGCCAAAACTTCGCAGAGGAGCGGCGCGACGCGTACAATCACCAGCAACAAGCGCCGCTCATTTTCCCGCATCATGAAGTTATTATCAATAAAGCGACAAAATTGTGTGGATATATAGGCGATTTCGCGAGTAATAGAGCAACGCCACTTCGAGAGGATTCAACATCTATTGTAATAGAGACGAATAGCTACCACCGGCAGGTCATAAAGACACTTGGAGAACGATTGAAAGAGAGCGCAGTATCCCCGGATAACGTCATCGAAAGCATAGAATCTACAGAGCTTGATTTTTGCGTCGGTGTGCAATGGAATGCCGAATTTTTTGTAACGGCGGCGGATCGCGCCATATTCAGTGCGTTCATTGCAGCGTCGTCAAGTAATAATTGTTCCAGGGGGGCGGCATGAGAGATACCACTAATCCAGGTTTTTACCATACTATCGAGCAAATCAGAAACAAGGTTACTTTGTCTGAATATATAGGAAAGGATGTTATCCTTCAGAAAAAGGGCAAGGAGTACCTCGGCCTGTGCCCCTTTCATAACGAAAGGACACCGTCTTTTACGGTTAACGATAGTAAAAACTTTTACCATTGTTTCGGGTGCGGGGCGCACGGTGATGCCGTTGGGTATACCATGGAACGCCGGAATATGCCGTTCATTGAGGCGGTTAATTTCTTAGCCAATCAGTATGGAATCTCCTTGCCAAGAATCGATGATTACAAAGTTTTTGCTGAAGAAAAAAAGAAAAGGAATACTCTGTATGATGTAATGGAAAAGACGTGCGCATACTTCCAGCGCAATCTTAAAACTTCGCTGAGCGCAGAAAAGGCCCGCCAATATTTGCAAAAACGTAATATTTCTAGTGAATCCGTGAGCAAGTTCAGGATCGGATTTTGCGACGGCTCCTGCGTTGCGTTTTTACAAAAACAGGGGATTTCATACGAAATGTTGAGTGAGGCTGGAGTTGTTTCTGGGCACCCCAATAACCCCAAAGACAAGTTTACTGGCCGGATTACTTTCCCGATTTTTGACGCCAATGAGCGGGTTATAGCATTTGGTGGCAGGGCAATCTCCACGGGCCAAAATCCTAAATATCTTAATTCCCCAGAAACCGCGCTGTTCCAAAAAAGGAGTTCGCTTTTTAATTTGTATTCTGCATGCCAGCATACAAAATCTTCTCCGCTAATCGTGGTAGAGGGGTATGTCGACGTTATCACGATGGTCCAAAATGGCTTCCCCCAAACAGTAGCAGCCCTTGGTACAGCCTTCACAGAAGAGCACATTTCAAAGATATGGCAGTATTCTAATTATCCAATCTTGTGCTTCGACGGGGATGCTGCGGGCTTAAAGGCAGCGACCAGAGCGGCAATCTCTGCACTTCCCCTGCTAACCCCGGGGAAGACTCTTTTTTTCTGCTATTTGCCGGAAAACCTTGATCCCGATGAACTGATATATAAATACGGGCAGGCGTCTATGCAAAAACAAATCAGTGCAGCGATTCCCCTTTGTGACGTTGTATGGAATCACTTGCTCGCCAAATACACCGATGATCCGGCAACCCCATTTCTTCCGGAAGACAAAATTGCTCTAAAGAACGATATCGTAAAGATTGCAAGTAGTATCGGGAACCCAGAAATCGGGGCGGCGTATAAATCGGCCCTTTTTGATAAATTTTTCCTTTTATTCGGGAAAAATAAAGAGAAAAGCAGCAATAATGCGAAAAAGACTTTACTTTTAAACAGTTTGAATTTAAAACGAAACAACGTGGTGGCGCAGAAAATTATTTTGGGGATATTGCTAATTGTGCCTATATTACTGCAGGAGCTTGATGAGTTTCTTTTACGCACTAATTTTGATGATTTGGATTTGTTGGAAATAAAGGAGTGGCTGCTGAGTATGTATTTCTTAGACACTAATTTTGACGAGGAGGCTTTTATGCAGCAACGCAATGCCTTCTTGGGGAAAATAGGAATGGATGTGCTTAAAACGCACGCTTCCTTTTTGTTTAATAAAAATGTTACAAATGGTGAGATATTGCAAAGATGGAAAGATATTTGGTCTTGCATGGATGAAAATATAGTTGCCGATGATGTTTCCTTTGTTTCGCTTCCATTTAGTAATTTTGATAAGGGTTTGTGGAGCCGGATGCGTACTTTGTCAGCAAGATCCCGCGAGGCAATAAAGTGTATGTAGGTAATTTTGTAAAATTGAAAAAGTGCTTTAACATGGCGTTGTCGAGTTGTGCCGCAGTAAATACGAGTATTTACAAGTTTTTTGTTTTTTCGAAGGAGTTTTTTTGTGTCCAATAAAGCATTTCACTTATCCGAAGATGATGAGATAAGTACTAGTAGTGATATCCCGCTTGTAGAGCTCAGTAAATCCAATCCAGCTATCAAAAAGCTGTTAACTATTGGAAGAGAGCGCGGCTATATTACGTATGATGAATTGAATGAATCTCTTCCTGATGGGAGCTTAACCTCCGACCAAATCGAAGAGTCCATGATCATGCTGTCTGATTTGGGGATCAGTATCGTAGATAGTGACGATATCGATGAAACTTTCTCCGAAAATTTTGGAGAAATTGAGGATCTCTCTAGTTTTTCTCTAGATACCCAAAGTCAAGAAGAAGAAGCAGAAGAGCCCACAGAGCGGCGTGATGACCCGGTTCGTATGTATTTACGAGAAATGGGGAATGTCGAACTTCTTTCCAGGGAAGGAGAGGTCGCAATCGCTAAGCGGATAGAATCTGGTCGTGAGCAAATGATAGGCGGACTTTGTGAAAGCCCAATAACGCTGGAGCTTTTTCAAAAATGGTATACATTGTTGAGCAGCAAAAACCTTTATATCCGGGATCTTATAGCTATTGATACTGGCTCTGATGCCCCAGATAACAGTAATAACGAACTAGAGGAAATTGACGACAGCGATAAAAATTTAGATAGTAGCGGTGGCGATGGCGAGGAAGAGGTCTTTGACCCGGAGGAAGAGGCCATTAGAACACGAGTTCTTTGCTACTTGGACAATTTTTGCAAAGAGTACGAAAAGCTTTCCGTAATTCAGCAGGCGTTTGTTAAGGAACATGGGCATATGAGGTGGGATGAAGATGACGACTACCAGGAAGCAAAAAGCAAAGTCTCCGAGGCCTTCCAAAAGATGCGCTTGCACGAGTTGCGGCTTGACGAGCTTATGAAGACGCACAGCGAAATCGTGAAGAATGTAGTGGCTCTGGAGAGTGCGATGCTGCAAAAAGCGGAAAAAATCGGGCTAAAACGCGAGCTTTTCATCAAGCATTTTGGACATGCGGAATACGATGAGGCATGGTTTGAGGAAATAAAGAAAGAAAAGTTTTCTGGGTGGAAAGAGCTGATTAACCAGCATTCTGGTAGCATCCTTGAGATTATGTCTGTTATCAGGGAGATCCGTGCCAGGACTAATTTGCCGTTTAATGATTTTCGTGATTCTATAAATCGCATGCAAAAGGGCGAACGCGAGGCGACCCATGCGAAAAAACAGATGATTGAGGCGAACTTGCGTCTTGTTATTTCGATCGCAAAGAAGTACACGAACCGGGGGCTGCAATTCCTTGACCTAATACAGGAGGGGAATATCGGGCTCATGAAGGCCGTGGATAAGTTCGAATACAGGCGTGGGTACAAGTTTTCTACGTATGCTACTTGGTGGATTCGCCAGGCGATTACGCGGTCGATTGCAGATCAAGCACGGACGATACGTATCCCAGTACACATGATAGAAACAATTAACAAAATAGTGCGGACTTCGCGGCAAATTGTGCATGAAATCGGCCGGGAGCCTACACCAGAGGAGCTTTCGGAGCGCCTGGGCTTACCTTTAGATAAGATCCGCAAAGTGCTTAAGATCGCAAAGGAACCAGTAAGCCTTGAAACGCCGATAGGTGACGAGGAGGACAGCCATTTGGGGGACTTCATCGAAGACAAAAACGTTGTTTTGCCGATTGAGTCCGCGATGCAGGCTAATTTGCGAGATACTACCACGCGGATATTGTCCACCCTTACACCGCGGGAAGAGCGGGTTTTACGAATGCGTTTTGGGATAGGGATGCAAACTGACCATACGCTCGAGGAAGTTGGGCAGCAATTTTCCGTTACGCGCGAACGTATCCGCCAGATTGAGGCAAAAGCCTTACGGAAGTTGAAGCACCCAAGTAGGTCTAAGAAGCTGAGGAGCTTTTTGGATACGTAATCAGTGACAGCGTCGGCGCTGCCGGTTGGCCAGCAATACCTCTGTACTGCTAGGCCCCGGCAACGTCCGCGAAGCTTTTAACTTTGCGATAGTATGGACGTTCTTCTTTTACCCAAAGATAGTCCTAGGAGTTTGGCCAATTGTTCTAACTAATGTTCCTTGCCTAAAATTGTTGTATACTAGAGTATTTAATGTGACAATTGCGGTTAGAGCATATGACGCGGTAATTGCTGCGGTTAGAGTATTTGACGCGGTTATAATTGCTTGTGGTTCGGGTGCGAATAACGTTCTTTGCGCAAAACTATTAATATTTGACGCAACAATTGCGGTTAAGATCAGCGCAGTCGCTGCGCCAGCTACTATATCTGCGCAACTACTACCCTGCATTCCTGAGCCCGTCCCATCTATAGCATTTTCTAGTACGTTGCTGATATTGCTTACAGCGTTATCGACTTGATCTGCAACACGGTCCATAAGGCTTGGTTCTTCCTCTGGGCCTGCAACACGGGCTATAAGGCTTGGCTCTGGTTCTCGTTCTATAAAGCTTGACCCTGGGTCTGCGATACTGACTATAGAGTCCTGCTTTATCCTTTCTACTTCTTGGGTGAAATAATCGCCTTTATCTTCGCGTTCCATGCCGGCATCATCATCGGACACGGAAGGAGAGATATTTTTAATATAGCCTACAACGCGTTCTATAAGGCTTGGCGATTTTGTGTTGTTTTCTTGCGCACTAACATCTTTTCCAGTGCTATTATCTGTAACATTCTTAGGAGTTGTGGAAATATCTTCACTAACTTGAATGCTTGGCTCTGCAATTTCTAGTTCCGGGGCAGCGGTATCACAAGCATTTGCCTGCATACCAGTGCAAAGAATAAAGCTAAGAATTGTGATGTGACTTTTTTCGTAGACTTTCATAATACACCTACGAGTATGACTTTCCTAATTATATTAAAGCATAAAAAATAAAAAGATGCAACAATTATTTAACTAATTATTAATCTTTACATGTAATAATGGAATTTTTAGGTATTTATTTACCATTGCGAAACTCTACTATCCAAATCACGTCCAGACGTATCGAAATGATCAATATGTCGCTGTTTTTGCTGTATTACGGGGTGGTGTTCGATAACGTCTTTTCATTCTAATGGAAACAGGATACTCTGCCAGTATGGATACTTTCTTTGATAAGAACAGGAATATGGGGTTTAAGTTCATTTGTTGGCCATTGTTCTTTTCCGCATTCTATTTATCGGCCGCTTTTCCTGAGGAATCGCTTGTGCATCGCATACAGTCATCAAAGAACACTACGCGTAAGGAGCAATCTGATGATGCTAAGGAGCGCGAGATGAACATTTGTATGTACAAAAATGGAGCTGTTGCAAACGGTCTGTTTAGCACTAATTTTGGAAGGAAAGGGGAGGATTTAAATCTAGGGAAAACTGGGCTTTTTGAAGTTTCGCAATATCCGATACCTAGACTAGGATCAAAAAAGGCTGGGAGCCGGGAAAGCGGGAATAATAACGTTGCAGACGCTGGAGAGCCATTGCCAAGCGAGGTAATCGTGAGAAATTTATCTACTGCGGTACAAAAGGAATCCATCATGATACATGCTCCGATCGCAACAGAGGTGGCAGAATACTGGCTTGAAAGTGATGACAGTAAAGAAAATGACACGTCAGAAAGAAGTAGCAAAAAAGGTGGAAAGGAGAGTCGCGATATAAAAGAAGATAAAAGAACAGAAGAAGCCGAAAAGGACAGTCAGCAAGAGCAAAAACAGAAATTAATAGTAAAGTTTTTCCGTTTTTATCCTCAAGATGACGATTTATGGCGCCTCCAATATTCTGTAAAAAATATTCAGTGGGTGGCAAACCACGTATTAGAATTTCTAGATTTAGAACACGTAAATTTTTCTACAGTAATAAGAGTGATCAATTCCTCAGGGATAAATTTCTACAATACAAACATACAGTTTTTCGATAAGCAGTTACCAGGTAGCCAAGAACAACAAGAGGAAACAACGAGCCAAAACGGCACAACGCTGGCGTACCGGGACAAGATGGCACGTGACCTAAAATCGGGTAAAGAGACGAATATAGTGTGGAAGCACGCCAAACGCGTAGCAATCTCGACTAATAATGGTCTCTTTGTCGGCGGGAAATACTTGGAAAAAATGGATGGAACGTCGTATCCGCAAGTAGAAAACTGGATAACATTTCCTAACACGAAGGCTGTTGGGTTGGGGAAACCTCTACCAAGCGGCAAAGTAACCATTTTTTATAATGCAAATGGATTTACGTCTGTTTTGGGCTATGCAGAATTGGAGCAAACAAAAAGCGATGGTGAAGTGGTAATTCGCATTCCAGATTTCAATGCGCATGCAGGCGATAGCGAATATACCTTCATCACGGCGCAACTTGTCCAAGAAAATTATAGGAAATTAACACCGTCCATGTCGGAAGCGGAATACAAGCTCTCTATCCAAAATTTGAAGGATAAGTCAGTGCCACTGCGCATAACCGTAAACAAAAACATCAATCAAAAATGTATGATTGTCCGCAGTAATATAAAAACAGAAATTAGTAGTAAGAATGAAATAATATGGCGGCTAGAAATCCCCGCGAAAAGTGTAGCTGAATTACGTTATAAGCTCATGATTGTTAATAATACGTAAGACACTGCCTCAGCACCCTACACATCCAGCTATCCCTTGAAATGCGCGGTATTCATCGGTAGGAACAAGTACTTGAAACAGTCCAGAACAAATACGTTCGCAACAATGTCTTCTTCAAATCGCCAGCGGATTTTCGAGCGGCGTTGCAGAACTTTGCGGGAAAGACATGGCCGGAGGTTTGCAACACGCTGACAACGTGGGTCAACGATAATTTAGGGGTAATTATCCAAGAGTCGGCGGCATAATTTATCAAACCAAGTATAGTGCGAATTCGTGTACTTTTTTTACGGGAGAACTGTATTTAAAGCGGGCGCGTCTATACTTGAGCGAAAACCACAAATTAAACGCGATTGGCTATAGTTACAAAATAAATATTTGAGCACAGCCTTTTTTGTTGCGTTTAGATTTGAATCACGCTAAAATCGCAGCGATGCGTAGGTTTGCTAGCTAGATCGATGAATTTAAAGAAAAAAATAGGATTATTGTTGCCACCAAGTAGTTTTTGCCTATTGTGCAGTGTAATATGCATGGATGTACCTGTGTATGCTATGTTTCGGGACCGCGTTCACAATCCTGTAGAAGAATTGTCTAAGTTTATTCCGTACTATCAAGACTTATATGGTGAGCCTGGCGTTGCGGCAGCGCTTCCTCCGCTAAATGAGCGCGAGCTTCTTGGTGATTTCCGTTCACGATTCACAAGCATCCAAAATAGCGGCAAAGAAAGAGCCACTCTCTACGCGTTCATGTATTTATACAGGGCAATAGTTGCATTGCGCCTATGCGCTGTTAACGACCTTGTAATTGCTCAAGAAGTGGTACTGAGAGGTCAGCCAGCTTTTTATCAGCTTTCTCCTCAGGGATGTACCCTTGTGAAAGGAATTGCTGATTGTTTAGACCTGCTAAGTGGTGATCCTAATTATACGTGGTATTGGTTGTACATAATTAATGCGGCGTTGTTACTTTGGAGAAAGAGGAGTACTACTGACGAATTTGAAGCCTTTGCAGAGAATCTTGGTAGGACGCTCATTAGGGAGTATCGCCGACGCGGTGGTAATATCAACGAATATTTGCTGATTAACATGTACGGTTTTGATAACCACGGAAATAACGTGTTCGAAAGCATATTGAGCCCCGATGCAGTTCAGTGCATTCCTCCACCGTTTTGGACGTGGATTCATGCTGGACTAATAGGTACGGGTGGGTACAACGAGAATAGGGGAGGGATAGTAAGTGTTGAAGCATTCCGAAAAAGTTACAATTTGATGAGGTTTTTGATTGAATCTTGTGGCGTACCTACAGATGATGAATCTTGGGAAGATTTACGGTGCATTAAATGGCCAGCGCCATCACGAATTTTCTACAGGTCACCCATACGTGATATATTCCGACATTTGGGATCAAACTGTTCTTGCGTGATCAAATTCGATATCTTTTTCAGCTTATGGTTACAGTACTACGCTGCGAAGATTGCGGATACTAGCAAGGTAACATTTCCGATAGTCTTAGAATGGCTCTCTAAATGGTGCCCATTTGGGACTGATCTTAAAACCATGCTTGCACCGCTGGACGTTACTGATGTCGCGCAGCAAAATAAAGTTCTATATGGAGTCCTAACCCGCGGATACAACTCCCGTGATGGAGACCCGCCAGATTATTCAGTGCATGTCAAGAACGAATTACGCTTGAATGTTTTGGAGAGGGCATTTGGCGGCTTGGATCATTATTCTATTTGCTGTTTTCTTGAATCAAATGAATGCCAGCAAGTTTTACTTCAAGCAACTGCTCAAGATGACTTTACAACGGTACGCTTCATAAAGAGACTCGCCATACAATGTGGTGTATGGCGAAAGGTCCTGTTGACACCAAGTAACTCTGGAGAACTACTATGTCGCGCTTGCTCTTATGATTTACCAGTATTCGCTGAGTTTTGTTTGCAGCAGCGTTCTGATGGTACAGTGGAATCAGTAGTTTCCGCAGATGATTTCTTACTCGGATCACAGCTACCCATGCAAGAACACTTTGGCATATTACCTCGTATCTTGGGTTGCGCTGAAGAAGTGTGGTTGCCGTATATTCGCACAATTGCTAAGATTCGAACAAAAAGCGTTAGCTGAAAAAGCAATAGAAGAGCAAACGCAGATCGTAGCAGAGTTTGCTGCATCGCATCAAAGGGTAATCAACATGGTATTACAGCAAATTCGGCAAAGTCCGAATTCGCAGGAGCGAATTTTTAGGTTTCTCCTGACCTCCTTTGATATGACGCGCACGTGGAGCCGAGAGACAGTACAAACTGTAATGGAAATGTTAACCCCAATACAACAAAAAGCGGTGCTTAACCAACAAGTCGGGGCTTCAGGCAAGTCTGCATACAAAGCCATGCTAGATCTAGACTTGGAGGACAATCCGTCTAGGCCGAGCAAGCTCGACGCTACTACGATTTTGATCGGGCAAGCAAGGTGTGCTCGATACACAGAAGTCGTAGCATACCTGAGGTTGTTAGCTGCAACATTAAAATTGGATGACCCTGATTATACCCCACCTGATGTTGATCCTGCCTTACCTAAGGTAGAACTACTGTACAGTGACGCCGTTAGGGAAGCGGAAGCTGCTGAAGCAGCAAGACAAGCCGGGAGAGCAACTGTAGATCGGAAAAAGGCATTACGTGAGGCGCGGAACGGTGTATCACCAATAGACCAGACCGAATGCACCCTTTTGCGCTCTTTCCTTTATACTGAGTTGAGTGATATCGAGTACGAAACGCAGCAAGTTAGACCACAGGATAAGCACGCATTCGAGCAACTATCTGCACACTATCGACGTCTTTACGCAATATTGCAACAATTGCGACAACGGGAAGATCTGCCATTCTCTCAAATTGAAAAGTCGTATGAGGCAGAAATGTGGCGTGCTAAAGTTGCTTTTTGCGGAGAATGTACAGAAGCTCCGGCTAACTCGTATGCTGCCCTGCGTATTGAAGAGATAAACACGGTACGCGAAAACAGGAAAAATGCATCAGAGGGCCGACTTGCTAGCGCTATAGACGCTGTTGAAATTTTTACTGATAGGTTCCAAGCGAAAATTAATTTTTTGCACGAACGCAATGAACAAGTTCGCACAATGTGGCACGCGAAGCTAGATCCGAGTGAATTGGGAGCTGATTTAAACAGTGGGGAACTTGCGTGGCAGCATGAGGCAATTGAGAGCATTTTCCTTCCACCTGCAATAGAGGACCATTTGGTTGAGCAAGATCGGCGGATGGCAATACAAACTGGCCTGGAAAGACTGGCGGAATACAGACGGACTATTCGGTTACTTTTCAATGGTGATAGTATCGAGAACCACACTTGTGACGTTATGTCGCGGCGGATAGAGTGGTTAATGACACAAGCTCAAGATGTTGGTTTGCAACAAGTCGAAGTTCCAGACGAGCCACGTATGGACGAGCTCCTACCAGAAGACGCCAGAGACGAGTTCCGCATAGACAGGTTCCGGGTAGAGGCCGAACCAGACGAGTTCCCAGCCGATGATGAACAGGCTAACGCGTTCCCATTTGGGAAAGTGCTGTTAGGAGCAGCAGTCATTGGTGGAGTAGTAACAGCTGCTTGGACTTCCCATTGGCTACTTAAGCATGGTTATTTGCAGAGGATTCGGAATATGCTGCGGTTTGATTAGGATGTTAAGGAATAAGAACTGGATGTGGGGGTGTCCAGGTTCATATCAAATGAGAAAAAAAGTATGGGCAAAAAGGGCTAGCTGTTCCAAAGTACTCCAGTAAAAGTTAAGTAATAAATTGAGGCTTATACATTGATTATACATTAT
>JAIRNU010000001.1 GCA_031257945.1 Holosporales bacterium | reverse complement strand
TCTCCGCCAAATTCTTTCATCTACCCGAGCATCTACGAAACTATGATGTGTCATACAGCATGTTTACCATAAACCATTAAATTTGTCGGAAAAATCTAGGAGAGCTAAGTAGTAACACTACAGCCTTTAATTCTCGCGTTTTTCATTCTGCCACTTTTTCTGGACAATGTGACCTGTAGGTATGCTACAATAATAGCATGATGTATTGTATATGCGGTGTTACATGCTGTTCAACAAATCTAAAAAAAACAAACTTTTCGGGAAACTGCTGTTGCGTTGTTTTTTTATCACAGTTATAAATTCGATTTTCACGATAACAAGCAATGGGTCGGCAGATGCATCGATACGCGCCCCTGATCCAGCAGATGCATCGATACGCGCCGGGCTCTTAGCATGCATACCTGATCCAGAAATAGCAAAGTTCTTTTTTTGGTCGCCGCAAAAAAAGATTACCCTTGACGAAATACTTTGGTACACAATAATAGCAAATGATAATGTGGACTTGCTGCGGCAATACCTCGAACTTGGCGGAGACAAGGACAGGCGCATCTGGACGACTGGAAGTTACGCAGTCCCTTTAGCTGTCGCTGCTACCGATGGGAAGTATCCATTGGTATTACGCGCATTATTGGAAGTCGGTGCGTCTTGTGCGGGGAACCCAAAACAGCGAATACAGTACAGTGGAGCAGAGACGCAGCTATGTCGTACTATCTTAGGTCGCATACATGGCTTACACAACGATATAGTAAATACTTACTACAGAGTCAAATTACCGCTAGACATCACCCTTGACGATCTATTATACTACGCAATTACGCGGGATCGAGATGATATAATCCGGCTGTTCTTGTCATGCGGTGGAGACAAAGACAGAATTGGACGCAATACGAGTAACGAGTATGCTACGGATGCTGGATATGTGGGGTATCCTTTGGTTGTTTCAGCTGCTCGTATGCATAGCTTAAGTGTATTACATAAATTATTGAGCGCCACAGCCAATGTTCATGCGACAACTACAGCAAGCGCAGATTCTGGCCCGGGGATGAACGCGTTGCAGGCGTGTGTTGCCGGCGTACGTGGCCCAAGGGATAATTTGGCGCAATGTATCGAGTTCTTACTCCTCGCTGGTATCGATAGGAATGCTCAGGATGGACATAGGCGTACTGCTCTACACTCTCTTTGTGGTTTTTCGTCACGTTGTGATCTTTTGTCACGTTGTGATCTTTCGTCACATCTTTCGTCACTAGTAGTTTCGTCTGCAGCTGTAATAACATCAGACGCGTTTAAGGGTACGCAAAAAAGGCTTGTAGACGGCACAAGTCCTCAAGGACAGCATCGTCAGGAACAGCGTAGTTTTGCACAGATCCGTTGGGATGAAGTTTGTTTAGCGCTGCTTACTAACAACTACAGCGAGTCTTTTAACATGTATGAACTTGGACAAATTTGGCAAAGAGTGGTCCATTTGGATGGCAAGAACGAGGCGTTTTTACAATGGGTACAATCCCTCGTTTCAGAAACGGTTTTACCAACAAGCCAAGAAGATTTTTTGCGAAATTTTCATAATCCACATATTCCTGCGACGCAGATTTTTTGTGGAATTGCCTTCAAGCCACAGCCAAATGACTATATCGCAGATGCTTTGGAGGTGTTGTTAAATGGTGGTGCAATCGATCACGCAATCCAAGACAAAAATGGTAATACGTGGATTCATCTCGCAATACAGAGCAACGATTTAAGTATACTTCAAGGCCTTTCTAACTTAGAGCCGCTTGCTCCTGAAATACTTGATATAACGAACAGTGACGGAGTATCTGTAAGAACCTGCATGGCCAATCTTCCAGCAGCTTTAGCGACAGCAAACGCGCAACGTACTCAGCAACTTGACGCCGATGAGGACTACAGGCGCCAATCGCTTGATTATTTAAGGATTCTCTTCCCCGGCTGATTTACGGCATCTTACCAGGGCCATTTAGTTCTAGCATAAACACGGCAGAAAGCCTCACCATTTAGTTCTGACTGGTTGCTGAATTTCTACCAGCTCTGAGGGAGAACTAAAAGGCCCTGGCATCTTACAACGAATTAGGCGGCGCGAAGAAAAGTAGCGCGCCTTGCGTCCAAGCATTCAAACATTAATGCCTCCAACTCGTTCGTACAATATTCCTAGCCGTATCGGTTTTCTCAAACCCGGTATGACTATGCTATTGAGCACAAACCGACATATTTTTGATTTCAGTGTTGAAAAGGGCTACACTGTCAGCGGGGTAGGTTGGTGCTTTTTGGTTATACTCAATAAAAGAAGATTCAATGCACTGTTTTATGCATCGATAAATAGCTTTTTGAATATTGTGTATTTGTAATTTGGAGTTTATTATTTAATGTCAAAAAAAATACTTATTAGTGCGCACGACGCTAGTGAAACTAGGGTTGCTGTGATAGACAACGGTGTGTTGGTCGATTTTGATTCGGAGCTCTCATCTCAAAAACCGATTCGCGGCAATATTTATTTGGCGCGAGTTGTACGTATCGAGCCGTCACTGCAGGCGGTATTCGTTGAATATAGCGAAGGCAAGAACGGGTTCCTTGCTTTTACGGAAATTCATCCTGATTATTACAAAATACCTGCAGATGACCAGCTGCAACAAAATAATGAAAAATTAAATCAGGAATTGGAGGATGAACCCGTTGCAGTGGATGGTGGGGCCGATGACGATGCAATGTCATACCCAACGATTTTTGATGAAAGTAAAACGCAGAAGACCTCTGCTAACAAACGGGATAAAAGAAAAGTGTATAAAGTACAAGACGTTATACAAAAAAAACAAATATTTCTGGTGCAGGTAATAAAAGATGAACGCGGCAATAAAAGTGCAGCATTAACAACGTACCTTTCGCTGGCCGGGCAGTATTGTATTTTGATGCCTAATGCTGGAGAGCGCAACGGCGGAATTTCCAAGAGAATTTACAAAGATGACGACAGAAAGCGCTTAAAGGAATTCATAAATGATCTAGAAATCCCGGAAAGAATGTCCGTTATTATTAGGACCGCTGGGCAAGAGTGTTCCAAAGCCGAAATACAGAAGGATTACAAGTACCTTATGCGGCTCTGGGACGATGTAAGGAGTAAAACGCTGCAGTCGCAGGCGCCAACACTCATAAACGAAGAATCATGCGTTTTTATGAAGTCTATCCGTGATTTTTACAGGAAAGATGTGGACGAAATTTTGGTGGATACAAAAGACGCCTACAAGCGTGTTCGCGAAATTATGATGCAACTATCGAAAAGTAGCGTAAAGAAGGTGAAACTGTACAAAAACGACGCCCTTTCGTTGTTTAATTCGTTTAGCATAGAGGCCCAGGTGCTTGATATTATGAGTCCGCAGGTGGACTTGCCATCTGGCGGCTCCATCGTTATTGGGCAAACAGAAGCATTGGTTGCAATTGATATTAACTCTGGGCGTGCAACGAAGGAGCGGCACATCGATACAACAGCACTGAAAACAAATTTGGAAGCAGCGAAAGAAATTGCTCGCCAGATACGATTGCGTGATCTATCCGGTCTTATCGTGATAGATTTCATTGATATGAGCAATCAGAAGCATATACAGCAGGTGGAGCGGGCCTTCAACAGCGAATTACTAAACGATAACGCTAAGGTGCAAGTATCCAATATAAGCCAGTTTGGGCTTTTAGAAATGTCGAGGCAGCGGTTGCGCTCTAGCCTGGCTGAAACATACTGCGAAACGTGCAGTTGTTGCCGCGGTAAGGGGGTAACATATTCCAAAATGTACTTTTTATCTACTATCTTGCATTTTCTAGAGAAGGTTGCGGTTGAAAATAAGGGGGATAGTATTACTGTTTATACGCCGCAATCAGTTTGCCATGATTTGTTGAATAAAAAGAGAAAAGAAATCTCTGCAATAGAGCAAAAGAATGACGGTATAGTAACTGTTGAGGGCGACAGTAGCCTTTCTGATACTAGTTTTACGATAAGTTGCGCAAAGGGGGAGGTGCACCGTTTTTCACTAGATAAAAGTGATGAGAAGGAAAAGGAGGAAGAGCGCCAGCAGGCTAAGATGTTCCAGGAAGAGGGTGTGAAACCTATGGGGGCGCCAGCAAATCCACCAAAGAGGGCACAGAATAAATTTGCACCGATTGATCGGCGCAACCCATTTAGGTTGCATAGGAAGAGGAAAGGAGATAACGGGAACGGATATGGAAATGGAAACGGGAGCGGGCATGGGGCCGGGAATGGAAATGGGTATGTGAACGAAAGCGGGAGTGTTGGTGAAAGTGGAAAGGGGCCAGGTAGCGGGAATGGGGCTAGCAGTAGTAATGATAATCGGAAGTGGGTTTCTGCAACGCCAGTCGAGACGCCAGAAACGCCGGTAAAAACGCAAACAAATAGCGCTCCAGCGCCGGCGCCGGCAGACAGTGTTGATTCCGGAAAGAAGGGGCCCCGCAAACGTAAAAAAACTACCCACACTAATGCTAATTTGGATGCTACTGTTGCGCTGCCTAGCTCCAGTGCGCTGCCAAAGCTAGACAATACTGGGAAGGCGTCTAAAGATGACGTGGATCTCGCGCCAAGAGCTCCTGATGAAAAGCGTAAAAGTCGCCGGAGACGCAGCCGAAAGCACGCTGTTACTACGCCAGCGGCAGCAGCGGCTACAGCGACATCGGCGATTCAAAACAGTATCGCAGACGGAGGCGGTGGGGCGTGACGCACATCTCGCCGCGAAAAGAATTGGGAGCGTGGATTTTGCACAGCGCGAAAAATTCCACCATGATGGATCGCCCTGAGCGCCTTGCCCTCACTCAGTTTCCTTGAAATTATATATCTGCAAAACAAATGCTGGCGTAAAGCACGTCCCTAACAGAGTCGATATCTCCGAACGCCCCGCAATTGTTGACGAAAAGGCTAGAATTGGCAATTTCGAAGGAGACACGATCATTAGCGCCGGCAGCAAAACTGATACCGTGTTGACGCTTGTGGACAAGTGCTTAAAGTTCATAATTGCGCAAAGAACTAGCAAATGCATGATAAATAAACTTCAAAAAAGCAAAATTCCTGTGTTATCGATAACTTTAGGTCGGTAACTCTGCTCAAATTAGGGCGGCTACTTCAATAGTCCCGAAAAGTGGTAGTTTGGCAAATCATCTTGCTGCCTTTGCCGAAGGGCCTATTCCTTCATCCTCAAACCTTCTTGTTTTGACGCACTTGATTTGTTAAGAGGCGATAGGAAGCCGGGCACCCCAGCGCCAAAGGCTAGTCTTTATCCATTTTTAACGCTGCGATAAAGGCCTTTTGCGGGATTTCTACGCTTCCGATTTGGCGCATCCTCTTCTTCCCAGCCTTTTGTTTTTCCAAAAGCTTACGTTTGCGCGTAATATCGCCGCCGTAGCACTTCGCTAAAACATCCTTGCGCAGCGCGGGGATCGTTTCACGCGCAATAATCTTTCCGCCGATTGCCGCTTGAATAGCAACTTTGAAAAGCTGGCGGGGGATGAGGTCCTTCAGCCTTTCGCAAAACGCCCGGCCGCGGTGCTCGGCTTTCTCCCTATTTACAATCATGGATAACGCTTCTACCGCCTCACCGTTTACCAAAATCGATAGCTTAACCAGGTCCCCCTCTATATAACGATCAAGATGGTAGTCCAACGACGCGTAACCACTGCTAATTGACTTCAGCCGATCGTAAAAGTCGTATACCACCTCGTTTAGCGGCAACCTGTATACTACCATCACACGGTTACCGATGTATGAAATGTCAAGTTGTTCGCCGCGACGGTCTGTGCATAGGCCGATGATGGCCCCCAAATATTGCTCCGGGACAAAAATCGTCGCCTTGATCCATGGCTCGTCGATACTCCGTATCTTCATAACGTCCGGCATATCGAGGGGGTTATGCAGGTCCCGAGTCTCGCCGTCGGTCAAATGCAGTTTATATTTCACGCTTGGCGCCGTCGTTATGAGGTCCAAATCGAATTCCCGTTCTAGGCGCTCTTGCAGGATCTCGAGGTGCAGCAACCCCAAGAACCCGCATCGAAAACCGTAGCCCAGCACCCCGGAATGCTCAGTTTCATACAGGAAGCTAGCATCGTTAAGGTGCAGTTTTTCGATACTTTCCCGTAACTTCCCGAATTCGTCGGCGTCCGTTGGGAACAGGCTGCAAAACACAACGGGAACGGAGGGGCGGAACCCAGGGAGCGGCTGCATTACGGGATTACGTTCTTCGGTGATTGTGTCCCCGACTTTACAATCCGAAACATGCTTAATAACGGCGGTTACGAACCCGATATCCCCTGGGAACAAAGCGTTGGCCTCAACTCTTTTTGGCGTGAAGTACCCGACTTGCCCGACTTCATAAACTGCTCTAGTTTCCATCATCTGTATCTTCATGCCCTTTTTCATTGTCCCCTGAATTATGCGGACAATAACGATTACCCCAGCATATACGTCGTACCAACTATCAACCAAAAGTGCCTTTAGGGGGGCATCGTGCAAAACATCAGTATCAGCAATGGCTAAGATGCCGCGCTCTTGGCCCCAGTCTATTTCTTTAACTGCAGGAGGCGGGAGCCGTGTAACAATTGCTTCCAGCACATCCTCTATGCCAAGGCCTGTTTTGGCGGAGATAATGATAGCATCACTGGCGTCAAGGCCAGTAGAGTCCTCGATTTGCTGTTTGACGCGGTCTGGCTCGGCCGATGGCAAATCGGCTTTATTAAGGATTGGGACGATTTCGTGATTATTCTCCACAGCGTAATAAACATTTGCTAGGGTTTGGGCTTCTACGCCCTGGCTAGCATCCACTACCAACAAAGACCCCTCGCAGGCAGCTAAAGAGCGGCTGACTTCGTATGAAAAATCTACATGGCCCGGGGTATCCATCAGATTAAGCTTGTATGTAGAGCCGTTCTTGGCGGTGTATAAGAGCCGTACCGTCTGCGCCTTTATTGTTATCCCGCGCTCCCTTTCTATATCCATAGAATCGAGCACTTGCGTTTTCATTTCTCGCAACTCCAGGCCGCCACACGCTTCAATTAATCGATCCGCAAGCGTTGATTTCCCATGGTCTATATGCGCGATGATTGCGAAATTCCTAACGTCATCCATTTAAACACCGTCCAGCGTGGCTTTTGTTAACAAATTGATATACTGAGACTGTATTGGAAAACATAACAAAAGGCAATAATACAAGAGCTTGTGGCTTGGCCTATCACATTGTTAGTAGCCTGAGATCTCTGGCTTAGCGCCATGGCGCTGCGCAAGATACCTACTATGTGAAACATACGACCGAAGGGCTGCACAGGTCTGTAGTCCCTGGATTTTATGGAGGAGTAAGGATGCAGAAATGTACATCTTAGATTGCTAGGGGGCTCTGAGGCGGCGTGTAGCCCTGGATTTCTTGGGGGGTCCGATGGCGGCAGCGCCTATATCCCCTGAATCCCTGTGGGGAGCGAGCGGGCAGCACCTGTATCCCCCCTGGATTCACTCTACACTTGACCCGAACATACAAAATGTGTAAAATGCATTTGTTTTTGCGAGGTGGTACATTGCCGTGAGCGAAGGAAAGTTCCGGATAGAAAACGAATTTATCGGAATTAACTTCAATTCCCCGCGTGTTGAGGAGCGTTTCCGGTACGCAATGGAAACATTGGCCGCAAATCCGGACAAAT